>CAYGNV010000258.1:0-3691 GCA_964351355.1 uncultured Smithella sp. | reverse complement strand
CATGCCGATTCTGATGATGCTCGTGGCCGTCCTTGCGGCGGCGATATTTTATGCGCCGCGTTTTTTGGCATATTCAACCGACTACGCCAAAGCGGATGCCATTATTATTTTACTGGGACCCGTTTTTAGTGATCGGGAGAAGCATGCCCGGGATTTGGTTGAAAAGGGGATGGCTGATTTTCTCTTTATTCCGGCCTACAATAAGGCCTATACCGTTGATCATGGAAGGCTTAAGCTTCTTCCCGGCAAAGCAGGCAAAAACAGCGAAAACGGAACTTATAATTCTGCGGCGCCGCGGTTTTATGAAGATACGCATCTGGAGTTGATTGCCGCAAAAAAGACCATGGAACGGTATGGACAAAAGTCGGCAATATTTGTCAGTTCACCCTATCATATGCGCCGTATTCAACTTATGGTGGGCAAAGAATTTGATCGTGATTTTAAAGCTTATTTTTCACCGACCCTCTACGAAACGGCTCCTCTCGACGTCTGGGAATTAAAGGCGTCCGACTGGAAAAAAGTATGGAGAGAATACGTCAAGATTTTGTGGTTTTTAATCTATTCCTCCTGGACATAACAGGATCCAGTGTCCTTCCCCTGGATTCGGGATTAGTTGTCCGGCTTTAAATACGGCAGCGCCAGTTGCACTTTTTTGAGCGCCTGCTTTTCAATCTGACGGGCGCGTTCGCGAGTGATGTTGTATTTGTCGCCGATTTCCTGGAGCGTCAGCGGGTCATCCGCCATAACGCGGTGCTGAATGATATAGCTTTCCCGCTCGTTGAGTTTGGCCAGGGCGCCGGCGATATCGCGCTTGACCAGGCTTCGTTCTTCGTGCTTGATCAAGGATATTTCCTGATTGTCGCCATCGTGCGTGAGAAAATCAAGATGGGACGTGTCGCCGTCGTCATTGATGAATTCATTGAGTGACAGATCGCGCGTACCCATGCGCAAATCCATTTCTGCGACCTCTGAACCTTTCACCCCAAGAGAATCCGCTATTTCACTGAATTCGGGATTCTTCTTCGATATCGTCTCCAGTTGCTTTTTGGCTTGGCTTAATTTAAAAAACAGTTTTCTTTGCGCCTGCGTTGTGCCGATTTTGACGATACTCCACGACTTGATCAGATAATTCTGGATATAGGCGCGAATCCACCAGACCGCGTAGGAAATCAGCCGATAGCCTTTTTCCGGGTCAAATTTCTTCACGGCGTGAATCAGGCCGATATTCCCTTCCTGGATGAGATCGGCCAGTTTGAAACCGTAATTTTTGTATTCATGGGCGATCTTGACGACAAAACGTAAATTGGAAACAATCAGCTTTTCAGCCGCTTCCATGTCGTTATTTTTCTTCAGGCGCATTGCCCAAGTGAATTCTTCCTCTGGCGTTAAAAGCGGAAAACGGTTAATCTCTGTGATGTATAAGTCAAGTGTGCCGGTGACGACGGGTAACTTCAACGTTCGGGTCTCCTCAATATATTAAGCATAACCGCTTTGTATCGAAGAGTGAATTTGTGGTCAAGCAAATAATTTCCGCTTCTTGACAGGCAAACCCTGAATGTTTATTGTATTATAAAAAAATATAAGGAATTGAAATGAAATCTGTTAATAAGACGATGATCGAATCAGCCATCAAACTGGCCCGCGAGGTCAAAGCAGTTTGTCTTCTGGTTTGCGTGGACATCAAAAATGAACTTGTGCAACTACCAGAAGACGTCATCATGTCAGTCCATTTCATTTTAGTCACGGGTGAGGAGGAAGAAATCCCGGAGGGGTTGGCGAAATACGCCAAAAAACTCAATGTTCCCAATGTGAATTTAACCCGGGTGGGTAAGATCAAAATCGCGATTGCCAAGGGCATCGTTTCCGGACTGTTTAAAAAAGGGGACAAAATCGTTTGCTTGTCCGGCGTGCCGAAGTTCGGTTATGCCGATAGTATTTTCTTTATTGATGTCGGCCGCGAATTCGAAATCCTGACGTCTGATTTCATTAATGATGTCGTAGAGGCGCTACAGCCGGAAGTTTTCAACGCGGCGTTGAACATAGCCTGTGAATTGGCCGCGCAGGGACGTGAAAACCGGAAGGTTGGAACGATCTTTGTTCTTGGGGATGATGAAAAAGTTTTGCAGCTTTCCCGGCAGATGATCATGAATCCGTTTTCCGGTTATCCGGAAGACGAGCGTAATATTTTGAACCCGGATCTGGAAGAAACGATCAAGGAATTTGCCGCTATCGACGGCGCGTTTATCATCAAGTCCAACGGCGTAATTGTTACGGCTGGAAGGCACTTGAGCGCTGCGCTCGAAACCAAGGATTTCCCGCCGGGACTGGGCAGCCGCCACATTGCTGCGGCAGGCATTACCAATGTGACCAAAGCTGTGGCCATGGTTATTTCCGAATCCTCAGGAAATGTCAGCGTCTTCAAAAACGGCAAGCTGTTTGTGACGATTGAAAAACCAGTAGAGTAGAACGAGGCAAACCATGAGATTTGATAAATTCACATTAAAAGTACAGGAAGCGCTTCAGGATGCGCAGTCGCTGGCGGTCTCTCTGGGCCACCAGACGGTCGAGCCGGAGCATCTTCTTGTTTGTTTTTTAAGGCAGGAAGACGGCATCGCCGGCGCTATTCTGAATAAACTGAACGCTTCATCCCAGAAGGTGGAGCAGGAACTTAATCATTATCTGAAAAAGCAGCCGAGCATCCAGGGCGCCGGTGCAGGCCAGGCTTACTTGGGCGGCAGACTCAATCAACTGTTCGATAAGGCCATGACCGAGGCTGCCCAGCTCAAGGACGAATATGTCAGCGCCGAGCATGTGCTGGTTGTGATGGCCGAAGAAAAAGAAGGTCAGGCCGGGAAAATCTTGCGCCAGGCTGGTGTCACCAAAGACAACATCTTTAAGGTACTCGTGGATATTCGCGGCAATCAGCGCGTGACGGATCCGAATCCGGAAGGCAAATATCAGGCTCTGGAACGCTATGCCAGGGATTTTAATGAACTGGCGCGTAAAGGAACGTTTGACCCGGTGATCGGACGGGATGAGGAAATCCGCCGCATCATGCAGGTGCTCTCGCGGCGCACGAAAAATAACCCGGTGCTCATCGGCGAACCGGGTGTCGGCAAGACGGCCATTGTGGAAGGTCTGGCACAACGCATCGTCAATGGCGACGTGCCGGAAAGCCTTAAAAACAAGCGGGTGCTCGGTCTGGACATCGGCGCTTTGATCGCGGGCGCGAAATACCGCGGTGAATTTGAAGAGCGCCTGAAGGCGGTATTAAAGGAAGTTGTCAGTTCCGAAGGCGAGATTATTCTCTTTATTGATGAAATTCACACCGTTGTCGGAGCGGGCGCGGCAGAGGGTTCCATGGATGCCTCCAACATGCTGAAGCCTGCGCTGGCGCGCGGCGAACTGCGCTGCGTGGGCGCGACGACGCTTAACGAATACCGTAAATACATCGAAAAGGATGCAGCGTTGGAGAGGCGTTTTCAGCCGGTTTTGGTCAAGGAACCAACCGTGGAGGATACGATTGCCATTCTGCGCGGCCTCAAGGAGCGCTACGAGGTGCATCACGGCGTGCGGATTAAGGATTCGGCTATCATTGCCGCCGCGACACTATCACACCGTTATATCGCCGACCGTTTTCTGCCGGACAAGGCGGTGGACTTGATTGATGAAGCCGCTTCGCGCCTGCGCA
>CAYGNV010000257.1:0-3732 GCA_964351355.1 uncultured Smithella sp. | reverse complement strand
AAAGAAGGGCCCTTAGCTCAGCTGGTAGAGCAACTGACTCTTAATCAGTAGGTTGCCGGTTCGATCCCGGCAGGGCTCACCAAATAAATCAAGGGGTTAGGCAAGTAAAGCTTAACCTCTTTTTCTTTGCCCCGTCAATAATTGCCACTATGTTGCCACTTTTGGATAGAAGGGCGGATTGTCCTACGGCACCTTAAACATGGTCACCGGCAACGGCGTGCTGTAATACGTCCTTGATGTATGCATTCAATGTTATGCCCTGATCAGTGGCAATTCAACCTGCTTTCAGGCATGGTTGGAAAAATAGCAGAATCAATTGGCCGGGGACTTCCCTTAAAGTATCCCTCCGTATGTTGAGGTTCTGCTAAATGCTGAGGCCAAGCGAATCATTTCATGTTTTGCTGTTGTTCTTTCTTCTTAATCAAACATCATGTTATTAAAGGATAATCCAAAATTCTGATATTCATTTGGTTATTGGCCGGCTATTTGCAACTATCAAACAACTGCTATGCATTCGTCTCATGGAAGCGCGTCTTTTGCAATGCATCCGAATCTGCTCAAAAGTAATAGCTGAGTTTGGATGACTGAAGATCAGCAGCGAAAGGAGCATTTATGGCCGGCATTAAATGTGTTAACTGTGGTTATATCGGGATTCTTGAGAATCAGGGCATTCTTTTTGATGGGAAAACTGATGACATGCCGAATTCCCGTTGCTTCATGTATAAGGGGCACAACTCTTTCTCCGGCAAGCTTCATTATAAATGCTCCCTGTGCGAAGCAATAATTCTTGTTGATCCCATGGATGTTCTGGGGGCGGTGGGGTCTGAAATCATAACAGATGTTCGCGAAAAACCGAGAGAAAAAGGTTTCTTTGCGTCGTTTTTTATCAGTCGGGAGGAAGAAATCAAATATATAAATCAAAACATCACACAAGGAGGATATTATGAGTGACGATTCGACAAAGTTTGGCGGCGCTATTTTAATAGGTGCATTGATAGGCGCAGCTATTGCCCTTCTGTACGCACCCAAGTCGGGCCGCGAGACGCGGAAGGAGATTGCAAGGACAGCGCGTCGTGCAAAAAATAGCACGACTGATTTAATCGAGGATACCCTTGACGATGTGAACGACTTCATAAATGATCTAAAGGGAAAAGCCTCAGATATTGCAGATCAAGGAACGGACCTGACGGACAAAGCCAAGAAAGAGATCATGGCAACACTTGAGCATGGACAAAAAGCAATAGAAAAACAGAAACAAAAGTTCTCCGAAGCGCTCGGTCTATGAGACTTAAAAAAGTAGGGTGCATTTTTTTCCACGCTGCGCCCTTGGTGTCTGCCATCGGGGTTGGTGTGTAGCACTGTTATAACAAAGACCCCAAACGGTTGGCAATGCGGCGGGAACGGTTCTATCCTGTATTCATCGGACTTAAGAACCGTTCCCTGATTTTTATTACCTTGTTTGCAATGCCCTTCCGATTGTCATGATTTCAGCTTCTTTGGTGCCTTCGTAAAGCTCCAGAATTTTCGCATCCCGATACCATTTCTGCACAGGATATTCCTCAATGTAGCCGTAGCCGCCGTGTAGTTCCACGGCGTAATTGGCGCAAAAGACTGCGGTTTGTCCGCCATAGAATTTAGCCATCGCGGCCAGTGTATAATCGGGTTTCCCCTGATCGATGAGCCAGGCCGCTTTGTAAACCAGGCCGCGCAGCGCTTCAATACGGATTGCCATTTCGGTCAGCTTCATCTGTGTAAGTTGAAATGATCCTAGCGGTGCGCCGAAGGCTGTTCTTTCTTTGACATATTTAATGCTGGTTTCCAGACAGGCTTCCGACAACCCCAGCGCCTGGCCGGAAACCATCACGCGGGTGATATCGAAAAAGTGCATGAGCTGGCGAAAGCCATGACCTTCTTTGCCGACCAGATTGGATTGGGGAACCCGCACGTCCTCCAGCGCGATTTCCGCGGTATCGCTGGCGCGGATACCCATTTTCCCGTGCAGTTTATTGCGCGTCACGCCCTTGGCGTCAGCCGGAATGATAATGAGACTGAAGCTGTTATGCTTTTTTTCTTCCGGGTTGGTGATGCACTGGGCTACCATGAAATCGCAAACGGTGCCGTTGGTGATGAACATTTTATTGCCGTTGATCACGTAGTCTTTACCGTCTTTTACCGCCCGGGTTTTGTAACCGGAGACATCCGTTCCGGCATTCGGCTCGGTATAGGCGCCGGCACAGACTTGCACGCCTTCGCAAACAGGCGGCAAATACGTCTTTTTCTGTTCTTCCGTGCCGTAGTTGAGAATGGATTCGCAGCCAAAACCCGATGCAACAATATTCAGGCCGATGCCCATGTCCACTTTGGATATTTCTTCCGTGATGATGGTATTGCCTAAGATTCCGGCGCCGGACCCGCCGTATTCTTCCGGAATCCACGCGCCAACCAGGCCATTTTGGGCCGCCTTTATTCGAGTTTCCGGCATGTATTTTTCATGTTCATCGCATTCCTGGGATACCGGCTTAACCTCTGCCACGGCAAATTTATAAGCCATTTCCTTCAGCATTTTCATCTCTTCTGTCAGTTCGAAATCCATATTTATTACTCCTTTTCATCAGCGTTTAGACTGCGAGACGGCATTGGAAAGATCCATCCACATATAAAATTATTATTTGTTGTAATCATAAACCCCTTTGCCTGATTTACGTCCGAAATTTCCGGCGCGGACAAGCTTTCGTAAAATAGGCGCAGGCCTGTATTTATCGCCCAGTTCCCGGTGTAATCCCTCGACCACGCGTAATAATGTTTCATTGCCGACAAGATCGGCCAGCGCCAGCGGGCCGATCGGATGGTTGCAGCCCAACACCATGCCTTTATCAATATCCTCAGCCGAGGCCAGGCCCTCATCCAGAACAAAGAAAGCCTCATTGAGCATCGTGCAGAGAATTCTGTTGACGACAAATGCCGGGGCCTCTTTGACAATGATGACATCTTTGCCGATCTTTTTGCCCCACTCGCGCGCAGTTTCCAGCGTTTCGTCGGACGTTTGGTGGCCGCGGATAATTTCCAGCAGGCGCATTACCGGAACGGGATTGAAAAAATGGGTGCCGATAAAGCGATCCGGTCTGCCGGTTACAGCCGCCATTTCCGTAATGCTCAGCCCCGATGTGTTTGTGAAAAATAAACAATGTTTGGGGACAATTTCTTCAAGTTCGGCATACACTTTTTTCTTGACGTCCATGACTTCGATCACCACTTCGACAACGATGTCCGCCCCGGCGGCCGCTTCCTTTAAATCCAGCATTGGCTTGATCCGGGAGAGAATCGTGTTCATTTGGTCGGGCGTCATCTTTCCTTTTTCGGCGTCACGTCCAAGATTCTTTTTAATCGTATTCATGCCGCCATCAACAAATTTTTGTTCGATATCGCGCAAAGTAACTTCGTAACCGGCCTGAGCGCAAATCTGCGCAATGCCGTTACCCATTAAGCCGGCGCCTAAAACACAAACCTTCTTGATTTCCATAAAGAGCTCTCCTTTTATAATTTGATTGAGCAAAATGATTCATGCAACTGTCTTTTTCGATCAGACAATCCGTTGAAAAGTAGCAGCATCACACTACTGAAGTCAAGGAAAAACACGCAGACGAATTGCCTCAAATAATAAATAGGCCAACTGTCTATGGAGAACGATTTTTTATCATAATAGTTTTGACAAAAAGACTCCGGATATGCTTT
>CAYGNV010000256.1:0-3744 GCA_964351355.1 uncultured Smithella sp. | reverse complement strand
TTCGAATCCATGCGGCTTGCCGCCGTGGCCTATCTGGTCCCCTTCTTCTTCGTGTACAGTCCCGTCCTCATATGGAAGGGATCGTTGGATCAGATTTTGCTGGCGACGCTGACGGCGACGATGGGAACCATTGCGCTGGGGTCGGGAATGATGGGCTATTTGCTGGATCGCCTTAACTGGGGATTCCGCATCCTTCTGATCGTGGCGGGACTGGGGCTTATAAAGCCGGGGCTTATCACGGATATTTTCGGCGCCCTCGTGCTGGGCGGCATCTACCTGTACCAGCGATGGGAGATCAGGCGTTCAGCCGGTGCCGGCGTTTCCATACCGCCGGAAAAAAGCTGACCGGGGAGATAGTCTGAAAAAAGCGCCTGCCTCCCCGAATTCACGATCAACGTGGCAGCGACGTGGTGACCATTGACAGGATTCACTCCGCATTGCCATATCCTCGTGACGGACGGCTGCTTCTACGGCAAAAAGGGCGTGTTCCGCGTTGCCCCTAAAAGCTGGAGGCCATCTTTCGGCACAAAGTTTTCAAGATGCTTCTTGCCAAAGAAAAGATTACGAAGGAGAGGGTCGCCATGCTCTCGACATGGCGACCCTCCGAATTTAACATCTTCTGCGGCAAACGGATTTCTCCAAAAGACGATACCGCCATGGAAAACCTGGCCCGCTATATCACCCGGGCGTCATTCTCGCAGAAGCGGATGACCTGTCTGAACCAGGAGGGTAAGGTCATCTATCCGGCCAAGGACGGAAAATCGTGCAGGACATTCGCCGCTCTGGAATGGCTGGCCGCTACGCGTGACCTTCAGATTATGTGCTCGCACATCCCGAATAAAGGCGAACAGATGGTGCGTTACGAAGGCCGCTACAGCAATGGAAAAATGGGGTCAGGTCTTGAAATATCAGTTTATTTATGATAACAGGCTCGCCTGATGAATGCTCAGGGAGGCAATCATGTCCAGACCCCTGAGGATAGAATATCCCGATGCGGTATATCATGTGACCTCGCGTGGGAATGCAAAAAACGACATCTTTCATACGGATTCCGACCGGGAAACCTTTTTGAAGATTTTTTCCGGCGTTGTGCGTCGATTCAACTGGCTTTGCCACGCCTATTGCCTGATGGATAATCATTACCATCTCCTGATTGAGACACCGGATGGAAATCTGTCAAAGGGCATGCGGCAACTCAACGGTGTTTATACGCAGAAATATAATTGGCTGCATCAAAAGACGGGGCATGTCTTTCAGGGACGGTATAAGGCGATCCTGGTGGAAAAAGACAGCTATCTGCTGGAACTATGCCGGTATGTTGTTTTAAACCCGGTCCGGGCAGGAATGACGGAGAAACCGGAGCAATGGATATGGAGCAGTTATCGTTATACCGCCGGGATGAAAAATCCGCCGGATTATTTGACAACAGACTGGATACTGGGCTTATTCAATCAAAAAAAGTCGGAGGCTCAGAAGCTCTATCGACGATTCGTCAGGGCAGGCATTGGATTGAACTCCCCCTGGGAAGAGCTTCAGGGCCAGATTATTTTGGGAGAAGAGACGTTTGTAGATTCGCACAGGGATTTATTGCATGACAAACAACAGGTCAAAGAGATTCCCCGAACCCAGAGATACTTAAACAGGCCAAAGCTGTCGACCCTGTTTTTAAAAGGAAGAAACCAAGCGGAAAGGAATAAACAAATCCATCGAGCGCATATCCAACATGGTTATACGCTAAAGGCGATTGCCGATCACCTGGGGATTCATTACACGACTGTGAGCAAGGTCATTAAGAGCCTGGAAGAAAACTGATAATTCAAGACCTGACCCCATGTTTTCGGCCATCAACGATCGCTTGAAGAAAGCTTCGTCAAAGCAGCCGCCCCCGCCGGGTGGATGAATTGATCTCACGTTTATCACAGAAATTAGGGCTCATAGAGGCATTCTTTGTACAACGGAAAAATGGGTGACCCCCTATCGTCTCCTGGAAGAAAACTGATATTTCAAGACCTGACCCCTTTTTTCACTTTCTTAGACGAAGATGATTTGATTGAGTGTAAAAATAATGTGACAGGCTGAGTTTGTATTGCAGCCTGTCACTTTTCGTATTTTGTTCTTACACTACCTCATGCCTTATGGCGTGGGAACAGTAATCGTTGCAAACTCATTCACCGTGACAGCGGCGCCAGCAAACAGCCTGCCTTCTACAGTCGTCAGCGGCGCCGGGCTTACACCGTTAAGTACCGTGACTGCCGCTGAATTAGCAATTACGGTTCCCTTGAAGGTAGAACTCACGCCAAGCGTTGCGGCAGAGCCGACTATCCAAAACACGTTTTTGGCCTTCGCCTGGTTGGCCAGAACAACAACGCTGTTTGATCCGGTTACGAGTGCGACATCTGTCTGGAAGATGAAAACGGCACTGGCATCGCCCTGGGCGTCAAGGGTGATCGTACCTGTGAACCCGATAGTATTTGAGGCGCGATATAGTCCTGCTCTATAGGTGGGACCCGGAGTAAAGCCATTGCAGGCCGCCTGTGCCGCGGATATATCTGACGGGCTCGAAAGAGAGCAGGCACCGGTTGCCCGGATTGAAGCCTCAGCGTAAGCAGCCTGGAAGTCGGTTTGTGCCTTTAGGGCCAGAGCACCGCCGTTATTGATCACCCCGTTTTTCACGGTTGTACCCACAACACAGTTATTGCATGCAGCAGCGGGATTAAGTCCAACATTCCCGTTGACTAATGAATTAACTGCGAGGGTAACCGAGGCAGCGCTGGCAAAAATGCCGTAGGTGCTGGCCGTTCCCAGGTTTACCGGTGCCTGACCTGCAACTGTCGACGTTCCTGTCTTAAACTCCCATTTATAGCTGCAGCCAAGTGATGTGCCACCGGTGCTCTTGGCATACTTGGTAATAATCACCGTATACCAGCTATCGCCGTTTAGAGCTTCGTCTGGTGTAAAGGACGCAACCGTATTTGACAAACTCATGGCGACGGTACCTTTTGTGTTGATTACTCTGTTATTGTCCCTGAGCGTAAACGTGAGCACCTCTGGGTTTGTGGAATTAGTCACTGCGATCGTTGCAGGATCCATCGCCTCACTGAATGTAACCGTGATCACTTTGCTTCTCGATACACCCTCGTCATTATTAGCGGGATTTGACGAAGTCACCTTGGGTCCCGCTTCAGTACACGCGCCGGGGAGAACATTGTTGCCCAGGGCTTTTGCCAGCGTTGCCTCATCACTACCACCGCATCCTGTAATGAACCAACCCCCCAAAATTAACATAACAAATACAATATAAACTTGCTCAGTCATAAATTTTTTCATGTGATCTCCTTTCATTCAATTAATGATTGTTTGTTACGAGCCTTCCACTACTCACTCCACGCCTTATTCCCTCTTTAAAAAAATTTTCTGTCTCTTGCTTTGTGGAAGCAGAAGTTGTTAATTGCAAGCGACCTGCCAAAAAATGACGGAGAATCGTAATCTTAGTTTATCCTGTGATAACGGTAAGTTTCATGCATAGTAGAGAGCAATATGAAAACAGGTTATGATCTATTGGGCCTCAATATTTGGCGGAACCTCAAGAAATGGAGGGTGGCGGTTATTTCATCACGGAAAAAATGGGGTCAGAAAAAATGGGGTCAGGTCTTGAAATATCAGTTTATTTATGATAACAGGGTCGTATGATGTCAATAGTCGCCTTAATCGAGCCAGGGTTTTTCGCCGTAATGGAGCCAGTGC
>CAYGNV010000255.1:0-3747 GCA_964351355.1 uncultured Smithella sp. | reverse complement strand
AAGTCGCGAATATTCTCAAACAGGAGATGCTGTCGCTTGGCGCTGATGCCGCCGTGGCCAGGGGAAGCGTTGCCTGCAGTATCGACGCGACGGATGTTTTAATTATGGGGACGCTCAAACAAATCAATGCGCTTGCGAAAAAAATCGAAAACCAGCCTTTTGGTCTTAATGTTATAGCAAAAGATATTTTGGCGTTGATCGGCAATAGTAATCAGTATCAATATATTTTCAAAACATCACGGCGTGAAATGATCCTTGGTGAAAAAACGTTAATCATGGGGATATTGAATGTCACGCCGGATTCCTTTTCAGATGGCAACCTATACTTTGATCAGCAAAAAGCAATTGAACGTTGTCTGCAAATGGCGGATGAAGGCGCTGATATAATCGATATTGGCGGAGAGTCCACCAGGCCCGGTGCAAAATCAGTTTCCGCTCGTCAGGAAATTGCCAGGGTCATTCCGATTGTTGAAAGCTTATCCGGAAAGATCTCCATTCCCATATCCGTGGACACGACGAAATCACCAGTGGCCCAGGCGGCGCTCTCTGCGGGCGCTGAAATTATCAATGATATCAGCGCGCTGAATGGCGACAAAAAAATGGCTTCTGTCGTAAAAAAAGCCAATGCCGCTTTAATTCTGATGCACATGAGGGGCAAACCGGAAACGATGCAAACCGGAAACCTGGTCTATGATGATTTAATGGACGAGATTATCTGTTATCTCAAAAAAAGCTGCCAGAAAGCCTTTGCCGCCGGAATAGCAAAGGATCATCTTGTTTTGGATCCGGGGATCGGTTTTGGCAAAACCCGTGAAGATAATTGCAAAATAATAAAAAAATTCGGCGAATTAAAAAGCCTGGGCTTGCCTTTAATGATCGGAACATCACGCAAATCGTTTATCGGTCATATCACAGGCGGCGCCTCGGTTCAAAGACTGGAAGGGACTGCTGCAACCGTTGCAGCAGCCATCATGAATGGCTGCCATATCGTCCGGGTTCATGACGTGGCTGTCATGAAGAAAATCGCTGCCATGACGGACGCAATTGTTCACGCCTGAGGGAAAGCATGATATACGGAATCGGCATCGATTTAGTGGAAAACGACCGCATAAATAAAATAATTTCAAAATGGGGTGACAAATTTTTGTGTCGGGTTTTTTCCGAAAGGGAGATCGCCTATTGCGGTCGCCATGCTCAGGCGCATATTCATTATAGCGCCCGATTTGCCGTGAAAGAGTCGTTTCTCAAGGCCATCGGTATCGGGCTGGGCAGGGGAGTGAAGTTGAAAGAAATCGAAGTCGTTAATGAAGAAAGCGGCAAACCGAATCTGGTGCTTTACGGCGGGGCGCAGGAACATACAATTCAGGCCGGAATCGAAAAGATCCATCTGAGTATCACCCATACAAAAAATTACGCATCCGCAATAGTTTTGCTGGAAAAATAGTTATTTAATGATAAATACAACTTATAAAAAGAGAGATAACAATGCTCTTGTTGAAATAATATCCGAAAGCGCGCAGCAAACATTCGCGATAGGTTTCTCTATCGGGAAAAAGGCCGCAGAAGGCGATACGCTTGCCTTATCCGGAGAATTGGGCGCAGGAAAAACGTGCTTTACAGGCGGATTGGCCCGCGGTCTTGGTGTTGGGGAAGATTATATCATTACCAGCCCGACGTTTACACTGATTAACGAATATCCGGGACGATGCACGCTTTATCATTTTGATGTTTATCGATTAAACAAAATAGGTGACCTGGATGATTTGGGTTTCGATGAATATATATCAGGAAAAGGCGTGGTTGCCATTGAATGGGCGGAAAAAATAGCGGAGGCATTGCCTGCTAACGCTGTATCGATAAATTTTACTTATACAGAAGAAAGTAAAAGAAGAATAAGTATCAGCGGGCCAAAACAAAGAGTACAGGAATTAGTAGAAGATATAAAGATGGAGGGTTGAATATGGGCTTGGTTGTTCAAAAATTTGGTGGAACATCGGTGGCAAATATTGAAAAGATAAAAAATGTGGCCGCCAAGGCGATTCGTGAGAAGAATGCGGGCCATGACGTCATTGTGGTGCTCTCCGCGATGGCGGGAGAAACAAACAGGTTGATTGATCTGGCGCATAGCGCTGCTGATTCTCCCGATAAAAGAGAGTATGACTCGTTGATTTCGACAGGCGAGCAGGTGACGGTTACCCTGCTGTCTATTGTGCTGAATTCGATGGGGTATCCTTCTCGCTCCTTTCTGGGTTTTCAGGTCAGGATATTGACGGATAAGGCTTATCAGAAAGCGCGGATATCCACGATCGATACGGATATCATCCAGAAAGAACTAAAGAAAGGCACCATTGTTGTCGTTGCCGGATTTCAGGGCGTGGACGATGATAATAACATTACCACGATGGGTCGCGGCGGTTCCGACACCAGCGCGGTGGCATTGGCCGCGGCGCTTAATGCAGACCGATGCGACATATACACGGATGTGGACGGCGTTTATACAACCGATCCCAACATCTGCGCTAACGCCAGAAGACTGGATAGAATTTCCTACGACGAGATGCTGGAAATGGCCATGACCGGCGCGAAGGTTTTGCAACCCCGTTCCGTAGAAATGGCTAAAAAGTATGACGTGCCTGTTTATGTCAAATCAACATTTTCCGATGAAGGCGGAACACTTGTGACGAAGGAGGATAAAGAGATGGAGCGAGAAGTGCTGTCAGGAATCACATATGATCGTGATCAGGCGAAAATTACGGTTGTTCATATACCGGATAGACCAGGAATTGCGGCGAATTTATTTACACCTTTATCGGAACGAAATATCAGTGTCGATATGATCATTCAAAACGCCAGTGCACAAGGTTATACGGATTTGACTTTCACCGTATCGAAAAAAGAGATGAAAGAAGCGCAAAAAATTGTTGAAGCGACAGCCAAAGAAATTGGCGCAAAAAGAGTGGAAGTGGACGATGAAGTCGCGAAAGTATCGATCATCGGTGTAGGCATGGTCAGTCATTCCGGTGTCGCGGCAAAAATGTTCCAAACCATGGCGGATGAAGGCATCAATATCATGATGATCAGTACGTCGGAAATTAAAATATCCTGTATAATCCAGAGAAAGTACACAGAATTGGCCGTCATGGTGCTTCATGACGCGTTTCATTTGGAAAAGAAAAAATAAAAAATGATGATGTTTGAACGTCAGATAAAGGGAATAATCGCGGTATCCATATTCTTAGCGTTTATTCCCTTTATCGGTTTTTTTACATCCTCTCAGATGAATTCAAAAAGTCCGGTTCTATCGACGTCCGGTTCCCATGCTCTTATGATTGAGGTCGTTTCGGATAACGGAGAGTCCGGTGTCTATTTTGTTAAGCCGGGAACTTCAGTCAATCAAATTTTTTCACAACTGGGGTTCAACAGGAAAATCACGGAAGACATGCAACTGCAAAATGGAATGAAAATACGTCTTGTCCCGGAGGAAGATCATCGAAGCATTGTTGTTGAGAAGATGGATGCCGCGAAAAGATTGGCGTTGGGACTGCTTTTGGATATTAATCTGGCAGGCCGGGACGAATTAACGTTGATTCCCGGAATTGGAGAGGTGTTGGCTGCAAACATTGTAACAAAGCGGGAGCAAATTGGACGATTTGATAAATTAGACCAGTTGATGGATATAAAAGGAATCAAGGAAAAAAAACTGTCTCAATTAAGACAATATCTCTATGTCGATCAGCTGTAAGCGCA
>CAYGNV010000254.1:0-3808 GCA_964351355.1 uncultured Smithella sp. | reverse complement strand
ATGAAAAAGAGAAAAGGCTCTTTCTTCTTTTTTAACCCAAAACTCTTTTTTCCCTTAATTACTCGCGTGCCCCGCAGGGGTATAACTACTTAAATCTTAAATCTTAATCACTTAATTACTTAACTACTTAAATCTTAAAACTGTTTTCATTTCAATGCCTCACATTCTCCGCCCGCGTAACCTTAAAAACCGTTAAAACCAGTATCTTCAAATCAAAACAAAACGACCGGTGATGCAAATAATACTCATCAAACTCCACCTTTTTCGGAATCGGAATATCGTCCCGACCATTAATCTGCGCCCAGCCCGTGATCCCCGGTATTAATCGATGAACCCCGCGTTCCGTCCGCAAAGCAATCAGATCATCTTGATTGAACAACGCCGGCCGGGGCCCCACAAAACTCATGTCCCCCTTGAAAACACTCCACAATTGCGGAAACTCATCGAGGCTCCATTTCCGTAGAAAGGGACCAATCGGTGTCAGATTCGCGTTGGGATTTTTTAGCAAGTGTGTAGGAAGTTCAGGTGTGCCAACCTTCATGGTTCTGAATTTTGGCATTCTAAAAATCTTATTATCAACACCCACGCGATCAGACCAATACAGGACGGAGCCCTTGGAAGTCAGCCTGATCAAAACCCCAACCACCAAAAGAGGCACCAACAAAACCAGAACCAGCCCAATGGAAAAAACAAAATCAAATAAACGTTTTATCAACACTTTGCCTTTTTTAACTTAAAACCTAAAATGTATAACTATCTCAGCACTCAGCACTTAGCACTTGGTTTTCCCCTATCCCCAGATAATCCAGCCGATAAAAATCCCGTTCAGCACCCCGATTAGGGCGCCTGCACACAGTGCAAATAGACCGTTGCTATTGTGTTTTTCTTCCGGATGTTCCGCCATGCTTCCCCCTTTCATGTTAGCAGACCCTCATCTTGCTGCCATCACCATCACTTTCTCAACCGCCTTGCACGTACCATAACAAAACAGGGACTTACGTCCCCTTTGTCGTTGTGAGCCCTTCTTATGTCCCTGCTGGCGAAGCGAAGCAATCTCATTTATTTGGCGTGAAGGCTTTCCAGTCTTCTGCAGGCATCATCCAGAACAGGATCATCCTTGGCATAGCAGAACCGGGCCAGATCTTCCCCGCTGTCGTCATGGTAGAAAGCTTCGCCCGGTACGCAGGCAACACCCGTCTTCCGGAGCAGGTACATCGCTCGTTCCTTGCTGTTTTTCCCCGGCAGCCCGCTGATATCGGCCAAGACGTAATAGGCTCCGTCCGGAATGTTCGGTCGAAGGTTTGCCTGTGAAAGGGCGTCGCAGATCTTGTCCCGTTTCTCCCGATATATTCTGGAAAGCCCCTTGTAATACTCTTGATCCAATTCCCTCATCCCCTTGGCTACGCCGGACTGCAGCGGCGCAGGGGCGCATACATAAACCAGATCGCTGAAGAAACCGATCGCCGTCGTCCAGCGGGCGTCGCAGATGCAATAACCGATGCGCCATCCCGTAATGCTGAACGTCTTGGACAAACCTGAAATCGTGATGGTTCTTTCCTTCATGCCGGAAAGTGTCGCCGGGGGAATATGCCGGCATTCACCATAAAGAAAATGCTCGTAGATCTCATCGGTGAACACGAACAGATCGTGTTTTTTCGCAAACGCTGCGAGCAGTTCGAGCTCTTCCCTCGAAAATACCTTCCCGGAAGGATTGGCCGGCGTGTTGATCATAATACCCCGTGTCCGCGGGGTTACGGCCCTTTCGAGATCCGCAAGTGAAAAAGTCCATCCTGGAAGCTTCATCCGGACATAGACGGGCACCGCCTGCGTCGCCACCAGAGTTTGGATATGATACCCATAGAACGGCTCGAATAGAATCACTTCGTCGCCCGGATTGAGCAGCGCCAGACAGGCGCAATAAAGAGCCCCGGTGGCCCCGCCGCTGACAATGATCTCCTTTTCAGGATCGACCTCCATCCCGTAAAATTGCTTCTGCTTTGCCGCAATCGCCTCGCGCAACTCAATCAACCCAGCGTAATGGGTGTAGGTGTTGATCCCCGCATCCATCGCTTGCCTGGCGCCGGTCCTGACGACCAGCGGCACCTCCGTATCGCACACGCCCTGCGAAAGGTTAATTCCGCCCACCCGATCGCATTCGATGGACATATTCCGGATCTCGGACTGCATGACCCATTCATGACGGGCACTTAACTCCAAAGCCATAGTTTTATATCTCCCAAGCTGTCGGCTTTCAGCGATTAGCTCTCAGTTTTTGAATAAACGAAGTTATCATTTTCTTTATGGATATTGTTTCCTTAGTAAGTTTTTCAAAAGTTGATTCATCCATAAAGCCCAATTCTCGTGACAACAATATATGGTATTCCAGTTCACTTGCTGAACCCATTGCAATCTGAAAAAAACGGGCAAGTTCAGGATCGCCCGATCTACCGCAACCCTCGGCAATATTGGCTGGTATCGAAGCACTGGCTCGTCGTATTTGGCTTGTTAATCCATATAACTCGCATTGAGGAAACAAAGCAGAAGCTTTGTATACCGCCAACGTTAACCCATGGCTCTTCTTCCATATTTCAAGCTGTTTAAAGTCTTTCATATTGGCTTTTAGCTATCGGCATTTGGCTATCGGCCAACAGCTGACCGCTGAACGCCGACCGCTGACAGCTGATTGCTATTTCCCGTAAAACTTCCTAACCACCTCAATCACGTAATCAATCTCTTCATCCGTGATTTCCACATTCATCGGCAGGGAGCATACCTCCCGACTCAGAGCCTCCGTTTCCGGAAAACCCCTGTCCTCCAGTTTCAGGGCCTCATGCTTATAGTAGGGCTTGCGGAACTGAGTAAGTACTTCAACACCGTTTGTCTTCATGAATTCAGAGAAATCGTTCCCCTGTTTCGACCGGAGCGTATAGTTCTGATATACATGATCTCGCCGAGGATCATCATAATGGGGCAACAGAAGATCCGGCAGATCTGATAATGCCAGTCTGTATCGTTCGGCAATCTCTTTTCTTCTGACAATCCATGAAGGCAGATGGCGAAGCTTCACATCCAGAAAGGCCGCCTGCATGTTATCAAGTAAACAGGTGAAGCCATGGCCGTGATATTCTCCCGAATCCCGATCCTCGCCGTTGTAACGCATCCGCGTGGCAAACAGGGCCACATCAGGATCGTTTGTCGTAATCGCCCCTCCGTCGCCATATCCACCCAGGATCTTGAAAGGATAAAAACTCCAGCAACCCGTCAACCCCCACGCACCAGCCATCCGCTTTGGGCTTTCGGCTGTCGGCCTTCGGCTGTCGGCTGTTATCTGTTCGCTGACCGCTGACCGCTGACCGCTGATCGCTTTATTTTCCATGCTCGAACCCAAACTCTGACAAGCATCCTCGATAACAATCAAATTGTACTTTTCGGCAATTTCCATAATCCTGACCATGTCTGCCATATAACCACTTAAGTGAACAACCATTATCGCCTTTATGGCCGATCGCTGACCGCCGACCGCCGACCGCCGACCGCTGACTGCTGATTGCCGATCGCCGATAGCTTTTTCTATTTCATCGCAATCGATATTAAAATCCTGCCCCACATCGACCAGGACAGGTGTTGCACCCACGTTGACTATCGCTGAACAGGAAGCCACAAAGGTATGCGCAGGAACTATAACCTCATCCCCCGGGCCGATCCCCAGGGCCCGCACCAGGCAGTGCAAGCCGGCGGTACCGCTGGACATGGCAATCGCATGCGCGGCGCCAACGTAGTCGGCCAGGGCGCGCTCGAACTCCGGGGT
>CAYGNV010000253.1:0-3862 GCA_964351355.1 uncultured Smithella sp. | reverse complement strand
CCGATATCGGTTCCGACCTGATGAAAATCGTTTTCCATCTTCCCGAAGACGATCCCAAAAATCCCGGTGTTATCGCCGACTGTACGGGCGACAATGCGGGTGACAGTGTCGGCCCCACGGCGGACGGTTTTGAAACCTACGGCGTAACCGGCGTCGCTCTGATCGTTTTCCTGGCTCTGGCGCTGGCTTCCACCCCGGAAATGGGCGGCAGATTGATCATCTGGATCTTCGCCATGAGAATTCTCATGATCCTGACTTCGCTTGCCTCTTACTTCATCAATGACGGTATCAGCAAGGCTGCTTTTGCCGACAAAAAAGAATTCAATTTTGAACATCCCCTGACCTACCTGGTTTGGATCACTTCGATTGTATCCATCGCAGTCACCTTTGTTGCCAGCTACGTTCTGCTGGGCGACCTGGCGGGAGAAAAGCTTGTCGGTCTCTGGTGGGCACTGGCCATTATCATCAGCTGCGGAACCATCGCCGGCGCGTTGATTCCGGAATTCACCAAAATCTTTACCAGCACCTCGTCGCGTCACTGCGAAGAAGTTGTGAACGCCTCCAGGCAGGGCGGTGCTTCCTTGAACATTCTATCCGGTCTGGTTGCCGGAAACTTCTCCGCTTTCTGGCTGGGGATGGTGATTATGGCGTTGATGTTCGTTGCCTATATGGTGTCGACACATGCAGCCATCATGGCGATTATGCCCGCTGCGTTCAGCTTTGCCGCACCCGTGTTTGCTTTCGGTCTGGTGGCTTTCGGTTTCCTGGGCATGGGCCCTGTGACCATCGCGGTGGACAGTTTCGGTCCGGTATCGGATAACGCACAGTCGATTTACGAACTGTCCATGATTGAATCGCGTTCTGATGCGAAAGCCGTTGTAAAAAAAGAATACGGCATTGATCCTGATTTTGCACTGGCCAAACATTTCCTGGAGTCCGCAGACGGCGCCGGCAATACCTTTAAAGCAACCGCCAAGCCCGTGTTGATCGGGACCGCTGTTGTCGGCGCCACCACCATGGTGTTTGCCACCATCATTCTGCTGCAAGGCCTTTTTGAAGCCCAACTGCTTGCAGGTGGTGTTGGGCCATTTAAGCCAGTCATACAGGCCTTGAGCCTAGTTCAACCAGAAATCATTCTGGGTCTGCTTACCGGTGGTTGCGTCATTTACTGGTTCACCGGCGCCTCCATTCAGGCGGTTGTTACCGGCTCTTATCAGGCCGTTGTGTTCATCAAGAAGAACATTAAACTGGACAAAAAAGAAGCCTCTATTGAAGATTCCAAAGAAGTAGTCAAGATTTGTACCCAGTATGCTCAAAAGGGTATGATCAACATCTTCATAGTGATCTTCTTTATGACCCTGGCCCTGTCGTTCTTCAACCCCTACTTCTTCATCGGTTACCTGATCGGCATCGCCTTCTTCGGTCTGTTCCAGGCGATCTTCATGGCCAATGCCGGCGGTTGCTGGGATAACGGCAAGAAGATTGTTGAAGTCGATCTCAAGCAGAAAAACACACCGTTGCATGAAGCGGCTGTCGTGGGCGACACCGTCGGCGATCCCTTCAAAGATACGTCTTCTGTTTCTTTGAACCCGATCATCAAATTCACGACTCTGTTCGGTCTGTTGGCTGTCGAAATCGCCGTCACCATGACCAACAAGAATTTGAAGCTTGGTCTGGCCTGCTTCTTCCTGGTGATCGCGCTGGTTTTCGTGTACCGTTCTTTCTACAGCATGAGAATCTCCAGCGAAAAACTGAGTGATTAAAAGGTCGTCTAACCTTTAACTTCAAAAGGCGCTCCCGAAACGGAGCGCCTTTTTTATGGGAGACGAGAGGAGGGGAGGGGACACTGCTGACTTATTTTCTCCCTATCCTTTTAATGCAACTTGGTATTATAAAATTAAGATTTCCGTATCTTCTTCATATGATCAATGCGTTTTTGGATAAGCGCAGCCGTGCCGATGTCTTCGCGGTAGGCCACGGGGCCTTTAACGGCTTTGACGCCTGCCTCGGCGATCTTGCGCGCGGCATCCAGCGTATCGGCGATGCCGACAATGCCGATAGCGCGCGACGAACTCAAGTACAGACCATCTTCTTTCTTATCCACGGAGGAATAGTAAAGCCGGGCCTTTCCCACGTCGCCTACTTCAATCTTGTCACGTGACGAGGCTGCGTCGGGGTGATCGGTGGGAAGGCCGTATCCTTTAGGTACAACATATTTGCAGACGCTTGCCTTAGGTTCAAATTCAATTTTTAACTGATCCAATGTGCCGGTGATGATGTGACGACATATTTCAACAAAATCCGTTTTTAAAAGCGGCAGAATATTCATGGCTTCGGGGTCGCCGAAGCGCGCGTTGTATTCCAGAAGCTTTGCCCCGTTTTTCGTGGCGATGAATCCGCCGTACATGACGCCTTTGTAAGGGTTACCGGTTTCTTTCCAAAGCGCCGCTGCGACTTGCCTTGTGATTTCCATACCATCCTCAACATCCTGAGGTTTTAAAAAAGGCATGCTGTGATCAGGCAGGGAATAAGAACCCATGCCACCGGTATTGGGGCCGCGGTCGCCATCGAATCGGCGTTTATGATCCTGCACCAGAGGTGTGGCCACAACCGTTTTCCCGTCACAAAGGCATTGCAGTGAAAATTCCTCTCCGTCGAATTTTTCCTCAACAATCAAGGATGAGCTTTCCTTTAAAATCTGTTGGCACAATTTCAATGCTTCATCTTTTGTGGCAAAATGATCGCCCTGCACCAGCACGCCTTTGCCGCCGGTGAGGCCATCCGGTTTGAGCACGATGCCTTCAAGTTCATTTAAGAAAGCTTCTATGCCGTCCATGGCGGTGAATACTTTAAAGTGAGGATTGCCGGGGATACTATATTTATTGACCAGATTTCTCGTGAAGGACTTGGAGGTTTCCAGGCGTGCCAGGCTTTTGTTGGGGCCGACAGACGGAATGCCGCATGCAATCAGAGCATCGACGACGCCGTTGTTGAGCGGGTCTTCCGGGCCGATGACGGCAAAGTCTATTTTGTTTCCCGTGGCAAAACCGGTAATTGCCGCCAGGTCTGAATAGCTTCCAATCTTAATCTGTATCGATAGGGATGCTATGCCCGGGTTATTGGCTTTCATAAACGAAAACAAACGCGGATTTTGGTTCGATCGTGAAATGGCTTCGGCTATCGCGTGTTCGCGCGCGCCGTTTCCGACAAGTAATATATTGGGCATGGTTAATCTCCTGCATGGGTTTTATATCATCACAGTTGTTTAAATATCGGAAAAAAATATTTTAGTCAATTGGAAGGAGCAAGTTGAAGTCTTGCTGACCCGGAAACGCTGTATCTTTTTTTTATGTAATCTGATAAATTAAAACAATAACAACAACGAGGTTTAATGGATTGGTTGCAAGTTCTGATATTATCATCCTGGTGATTCTTTTTTTGTTTTCCGGTTTTTTTTCAGCGGCGGAAGCGGCGCTGCTATCGCTTTCTGATTTGCATCTGCACAAGATGAAGTCGGATAATTATCCCTTTTTGAACTCCGTGGTAAAATTGCTGGAAAATCCGCGGCGGCTGCTCATTACGGTGGTTACCAGTAATGAAGCCGTCAATATCAGCATCTCTATTCTGGCGGCCTCTCTGTTTATCAGCCTGTTCGGTGTAAACGGGCAGTGGATTTCCATCATCGTGACATCGATTGTGCTATTTCTGGCCGGTGAGGCCATCCCGAAAACGTTTGGCGTTACTTATCCCATGCAGGTTTCGTCGGCTGTATCGCCGCTGTTGCTGATTATTTCCCGGCTGGAGTTCCCGATCGTCGCCGCGCTGGAAAAAACGCCCGGTTTGATTTTAAAACGGCTGGATA
>CAYGNV010000252.1:0-3874 GCA_964351355.1 uncultured Smithella sp. | reverse complement strand
TCCGCATCATTAACGAAGGTATAATTACCGGCAAGGTCAACCTCAAAATAGCCGTCCACCATTTGCTCAATGACTGTGCGGTGTTTTTCCTCGCTCTTACGCAGGGCCTCCTCGGCTCGCCTGCGGTCGGTGAGGAATTCGTTCGCCTGCAACTCTTCATCCAATATCCGCAACTTCTGATTGTCCGCCTCCAGATCGAGCACTTTCTTTTCAAGTTTCCTAAACAGGACTTCATTGTACTGCCTGAAGAATTCCATTTCTTCACCCAGAGGTTTATTCGCTGCTTGTCTTACCATAAGATTTTCCTCCAACAGGGACAAAAACGTCGCATGATGTTTTGTGAGCGTTGCATCACGCCTCAGGAGGCTGAATTGCACTCTGGACGGTAGTGTCGCATAGTTCCTGAAATCAGTCAATCATTGAGTATCGGCCGTTATCCACGCATAGAGAACATTTGACATTTGACATTTTTCACCATATACAGCGACATGGTTTTTTAAGGACAAAAAACATACTTCTTTAAGAAACTTCGAGACGGAAAAGGAGACCATAAAAGATGCCGGACGCAGATGGAATCAAAGAAGCCAAGATGTTTCATTGCGATATGCCGCAAAAGACACAGGGTTTTTTTCTCAAAGGATCGAATTCCCTGGATTGGGGGATGAAAAACAGGCTGGCGCGGATATTTAATCCCGTCTCCGGCCGAACGGTTATGCTGGCCATCGATCACGGTTATTTCCAGGGGCCCACCACCGGCCTGGAACGAGTCGATATCAACATCCTTCCTCTGGTGCCTTATGCGGACACCCTGATGCTGACACGGGGGATTCTCCGCAGTGTTATCCCGCCTTCCACTTCTCAATCCATTGTGCTTCGGGTTTCCGGAGGCGCCAGCATTCTCAAAGAGCTCTCCAATGAAGACATTGCTGTTGATATCGAAGAATCCATCCGTTTGAATGTCTGTGCCATGGCTGTTCAGGTATTTATCGGCGGTGAATTTGAAAGGCAGTCGATCATCAACATGACTAAAATGGTTGATCTCGGCAACCGTTACGGCATTCCGACTCTCGCCGTGACCGCGGTAGGCAAGGATATGGCCAGGGACGCGCAATATTTCCGTCTGGCTTGCCGGATCTGCGCGGAGCTTGGCGCCCACTATATCAAAACTTATTATATCGATGAAGACTTTGAGACCGTCACGGCATCCTGCCCGGTGCCCATAGTTATGGCCGGCGGCAAGAAGATACCGGAATTAGATGCCCTGACGATGGCCTATAACGCGGTTACAAGAGGCGCCGCCGGTGTTGATATGGGGCGCAATATTTTCCAGTCCGAAGCGCCGATTGCCATGATTCAGGCGGTGCGGGCTGTCGTCCATGACAACGAGACTCCCCAAAAAGCTTTTGATCTTTACAATACATTGAAGAATAAATGAAAGTTGCCTGCTGGTACAACAACAAAGACATCCGTATAGAAGACGTGCCGACGCCAATCCCCGGCCCCAAAGAGATGGTCGTCAAGGTTATTTCCTGCGGTATCTGCGGCAGTGATATCGTCGAGTGGTACCGGCTCCCGAGAGCGCCGTTGGTACAAGGGCATGAAATAGGCGCGCAGGTTGTCGCTCTCGGCAATTCCGTAAATAAATATAAATTGGGCAACCGGGTATTTATCGCCCCTAAAGTGCCCTGCATGAAGTGTTTTTATTGCGAAAACGGGCATTATCCTCAATGCTCGGAGGTTAAGGAACGACTTCCCGGCGGTTTTGCCGAATACATCCTGGTTCCGGAAATTCTTGTAGAACACGGAACATATCTGCTGCCCGAAAATATGACCTGTGATCAAAGCACCTTTATTGAACCTCTGGCCTGCGTTGTCAGGGCGCAGCGGCAGGCTTGTGTAAAAAAGGGACAGTCTGTAATGGTCATCGGGTGCGGGATGGCCGGACTGCTTCACGTAAAGCTGGCCCGGGCAACAGGATGTAAAGTGATCGCCGCCGACATTAACAGGATGAAACTGGAATTTGCCTCGCGCCTGGGGGCCGATATCACCATCGATGCGGCAAATAATATTTCAGAGCGATTGGTCGCAGAAAATGGCAAGAAGGCCGACGTCGTATTTTTATGCGCTTCAGCTGATTCAGCAGTGGAGCAGGCCTGGCAATGTGTCGATAAGGGCGGTGTGATTGTCCTGTTTGCCGTTCCCGGACCGGATAAGAAAGTTGTCGTTCCTGTCCATGATTTCTGGATGAAGGAAATTACCATCATCACTTCTTATTATTGCGGGCCTGCCGATATTACCGAAGCGATGAAGCTGATTGAATCGGGCAAGATCGCAGTGGATGATCTGATCACGCATCGACTTGCCTTAACCGATATTGCTAAAGGTTTTAAGTTGGTATCCGATGGGCGAGAGTCGATCAAGGTCATCATTAAACCGAATGAGCACGCAAAGAAACCATGAAATGAGCAAAGCACTGATACAATCATAGGCCATCAACAACTGACATAATAATTCTTGATTTCTTGTTAAGCCTGGTATAGAAGGCACCATCACAATTTTTTATGGACTCCCCTTGCTCCTGAACTTATTCAGGGGCTTTAGAGCCAGAAGGAGGAAATTTTGAAAAGATATGAAGTTATCACTATTGTCAAAACGGATTTGACGGAAGAAGAGATCACTGCAATTATTGATCGGTCTTCCAACATCGTCACCGAACGCAAAGGGGTCATCGCCAAAGCTGAAAAATGGGGCAAACGGCGCCTGGCCTATGAAATCAACAAACAAAAAGATGGTTTTTATTTTTTCATCGACTACGCCGGTGACGGTTCCATTGTGGCCGAAATGGAAAGAAGTTTTAAAATTGATGACCGGATTTTAAAATTTATGACCATCGCCAAGGAAGGCGCTGTCACCCGTGAGGGTATGGATGCAGAAGTTGCCGTTGTGGAAGTGAAGCGCACATCGATACGCATAGAAACCGATCATTCAGCAGCCAGCAGAGATGAAAAACCGGCAGGCGAGGCCAAACCCAACAGGCCGACGCTTATAAAAGCAATCACCCGGGAAGAAAATACTACGAAAGGAGAATAACCATGGCTATACAAAACGGCGAAAGACCATCACGTCCGCCCCAGAAGAAATTTTTCCACAGAAAGAAATTCTGCCGCTTCTGCACGGACTCCAATATTAAACTTGATTACAAAAATCCGGTCATTCTCAATAATTTTGTCACGGAACGCGGTAAAATTATGCCCAGGAGAATCACTGGAAATTGCGCCGGTCATCAAAGAGAACTGACCGTCGCGATCAAACGCGCACGCACCATCGCCATCATGCCTTTTGTTACCGCGGAAGGCAGGTAAACCCGTTTTCACAAACGCCGGCCGGTTTTATTTCTACAGATGGAAACCGGCGGGCGTTGATTATATCCATACGCAATTACTAATTTTTTGATCACATTACCTCGTTTCAGCACAGGTTATTATTCTTGGCAAAATTGAATTTATTATCTCCTTTTAGCCCGTTTCTCCGGTTGTCGTTGATCATCGCATTTTTTTTAGCAGCCTCTCTGATCCCTTTCATCGGCCTGTTGTTTCTATTAACCTTGCCGCTGGCTTTATTTGTCCTGTGCCTGCTTAACGATCATGTGAAAGTACTGTTCGCTTTTCTTGGTATCCTTTGCGCCATGGCGATAATCCTATCAGCCATGCATACGGCTCTGCCGGTATTTGCCATGGCGGCGACGGGGCTGGCCGGTATTTTGATGGCCCAGACAGCCCGAAAAAATTATTCAATTGAAATCGTTGTACTTCTTCCCGTTTTCGTTATCCTGGGCGCGATTGTTTTTTATTTTGTTTACGGCGGCATGCAGCTC
>CAYGNV010000251.1:0-3879 GCA_964351355.1 uncultured Smithella sp. | reverse complement strand
TTTGGATGATTGAATATCTTTGCCAGCGCCTTCTTGTCTCTTGTTCTGGAAACAATCATAAATCTTCCCACTCAATTCTGATGCCATACGCGGCCAGCGCCATGTTTACGTTCGAGTAATAAAGTTCATACTGCTGCGCTATCATGGCGGCTTTGGCATCTGCCGGAATGTTTGTATTCTGACTGATTGCCGAAACCTGCGCGTCAAGTTCAGTGCCGAGGGTGATCATGGCGTTTGAAACGATTTCTTTTTCTTGCGCCGAAATGTTCATCTGTTCGATTTCTTTTTGTGCTGAAAGTTCGGCGGATTGTCTCTGGTTCGCGCCTTGCTGTTTGATAAGCTCAAGTTGTTGCGTCTGATACGCTTCTTGCTGTTGCAGGGCTGAAGCCGTATTGTAATCGTCAATGGCTTTTTGCTGTTGAGCGGTAAGCGTTTGCCCTGCTTCTTGTGCCGAAAGAAGGCTATTGATCTGCCCCTGGTGGCTCATCAGGTAAGCGTCAATGTCGGCCTTTGTTTTAAGCTGATAAATGTCTTGCGCTGCGGCCTGTGAAGAAAGCAAGGACTTGCTGGTATAATCAAGTAAGTATTGACGATCCTGTAAAGTAAGTTCCTGGCCGGCGTTCTGCTTTGAAAGGATGCGGTCATACTCGGCTTTCTCAGCTTGCAAGCGTGAAGAAATGTCACCTTGAACGTGATACCCTTGAATATCAAGCCCACTTTTCTGTTCAGCGAGTCCTCTTGACTGCCAGTATCCGGCGTCTTGCTGCGCAAGTGGTGCGGCGGCTTTGATTGCGGCAAGTTCCCCGGCTTCTGCCGACATGGATGAATTTAAAAGTCCTCTCTTTGCGCCTTCCTGGAGCCCTCCGGCCCGTGCTGCCTGAAGGTACTTGCTGTTTTCGTCAAGCAAACTTGCCATTGTGTCGCCGGTTGAAACGCTTCCTTGCGCTCCTGCGGCTTCCTGGTTCGTTGCGCCGGTCGTTCCGTACATTGACATTTTGGGGACGGCGAGGTTAGTTGATGGTGTCGTTTCAGGCAAGACAGGTGCGGCAAGCCCTAAACTCTTTTGGGTTGTTGTATTCCCCGCCCCGGTCATTCCGAGCCCAACATCTTCTTTTTGTGATCCGGTCGTTCCAGTAGCCGTTGTCGCCCCGGTTGTCGCTGTAGCATAAGTCGGCTTTATGTTCGGCCCGAAAACATCATCTTGAACATCCATCTTCGCATTTGGGTCAACGTATCCTGAACCTTGAGACGTACCGCCCCCACTGAAAGCCGAATTATTGTAAGCCGGGTCATTTGCGGCCATCGGTGACACTTCGCCTATCTTAGTATTCGCCCATACATTGGCCCGTCTTGCTGCAAGGCTGTTCGGGTCTTCATGCGATGTTTCTCTTGTATCGGCCATTGTCAAGGCTCCTTAATAAGTGATATAGGCAATGCGACCGGCCACCGTATGGTTGCCGGAATCAATCAAAGATGTAAGGTCAATGGAGGTCGCTGAAGTTGCATTTTTAAAAGCAATGGCAATATTTCCGCCACTGTTATAAGTGGTTGTTTGAATCGCAGTGCCGCACGTTTGAACGTATTCGTTTGATATAGTGTCAACAAGCGTCCCACCGATAAAAGCGGCTTTAATGAACAAAGTATCCCCACCGGCTGAAAGCGTGAAACTGGTTGTTGATCCAGACTTTGCAAGATTGTCCTCTACGGCGATGGTAACGCCATTGATAACGCTTGTCACAGACACTTTTATCTTGCCTGCATCTGCGGCATCTCCAATCCCGACCGTGATCATCCGAAGCGTCCTGCCAGCATCCCCAATAGTAATAGCGTTAGGTTGGACCCCCAACATGGTTTGGACTGTTCCAACCGCAAGCACTTCCGGCGCACCAACCCCGGCAGTATCGCGGCCAAGAAAAGAATCCGTTGCCATATCTGCCATCTTTTCAAGCGTTACGGCTTTGGCAGCAATCGTTTGAGCGCCATCTGCAACACTGGTAACATCCCCGGTGTGATTTGGGTGCGCGTAGTTTACAGCCGGCAGAAGTAAAAGCGCCCTTGCGTCTGCTATAGCTTTGGCTTCTGTGCCTGTTGCCGTGGCATTGACAAAGATCGGAAGCCCGGATTTCCCGGCAATAGGCGGCAATTTGTTAAACCCGGATTCTATGGATTGACACTCAGACCGAAGAACGGCAGAGGACAAGGTTGACCCTGTTCCTGGTGCGCCCGATGCGTTGTAATATTCGTTTGCCATTCCTACCTCTCAATGCGTGAAGATGTATATTGAATTTGAATCCCTGAAGCCCGAACCGGCTCAAATTTGTTGCTTGACGATCTGATTTTGACGGACAAATTAAGCCCGGACCCCATCATCGGGATAGATAGCGGCATGACGTTCTGACCGTCCCAGGTAATCCCTGCATCCCATAAAAGCCCTGAATCCCATACTGACGACACAAGCCCGATGATGCCTTGCGTTTCTGTTGGTTGCGCCGTGTACTGCGAGTTGTAATCAATCTCGTAACTCGTATAGAGTTCGGAATACCCCAAGCCAAACACTTCAAGTCGCATTTTGCGAAATCGCTTAATGACGTTTGGGGATTTGAACGGGTAAAAGCCAAAGTCCAAAAAGGCGTCGATGTCGTCACCGTCAAAACTCGTCCCTTTGTCCATTTGGTAAACGTACCCGGCGGCATCTCCAAAGAACATGGCCTCCGTACCGATGGAATCCTCCACAGAGCAACAACAAACCACCGGATCATCAAACAAAACCGGCAGCATCCCGGCCACCTTTTGATTATCCATCGTAATGTAAAGTCCGAACCCGTCTGAAAAGAAAAGGCGGTACTGGTTCTTGTCCCTTGCACAACACGAAGCAACTTCAAGCCCCTTCTTTTCATTCAACCAGGAATGAATGAGCTTTGAAAATACGGCATCCTCAAAGTTTCCATACGCCTGCGAAGCGGCAAGATTGATTATCCCGCGATCATCAAGAAACATTGTCCCGCCGATAACCTGTATCGTGTTTGGCTTTGCGCCGGCATCTTGCTTAAATGACGCCATGTTCCAATCTGAAACATTGGTTCCATAAAGAATGGCAATCTCGTTGCGTGAAAAGACCGCCAAGGCGCCGCCGTCCTGTGAACCGGACTGAGACATAAACCCGGTGATGGTGTCGCCTATGCCGATCTCTGCGGCCCCCAGGATAACCGACCAGACGTAAGGTTCCCCCGGCGCTGAGTGTTGCACGGACCCATAGAACGAAAAAAACAGATGCCACTTATGACCGCAAAGATGAGAAGGCGTATCAACCGGCATTCCTGTCGTTATCGGAACAAGCGTTGTCCCATCAAACTCAAAGCCCCTGTTTTTTCCATCAACACCGTACATTCGCTGAGTTTCAAGTCCGCCACCGAAATTGTAATTCATAAACTCAAATCGGCCACCGGGGTAAGAAAAAGCGATTGCGTGGCTATCATAATCTACGCCACCAGGCCAAGCCGACGCCGTTGCATATTGAACTCCACCTACCATGTAATTGTCGTTGATATTAAAGTTTCCGACTTGCCCGGAAAGTATCAAGCTCCCTGCGGCATCGAGTCCAACCCAAGTCCCGGTTCTTGTTACAACTCTTTGAACTGTTGCTGTTGCTCCGCTGTTAGAACCTGTTATTACCGACCCTTCAGGGATAATTTCACCAACAGCAGGGCTACCACCTGATTCATATAAAAGCTCCGTTCCAAACGTCACTTCTACCCATCCGGCAGTGGTTGACTTATACATGGCGCAAGCGGTTCCCCCGGCATTATCCCGGAAGGCATACGTTACCCCTGCATACCGCCACACACCCCTCACCGGCCCACTGCCCGGAACTGCGGTTAT
>CAYGNV010000250.1:0-3900 GCA_964351355.1 uncultured Smithella sp. | reverse complement strand
GCAAATTAACTAGATTGTCGCGTCAACGTGAAAACAGATAACGATGGAGGAACCATGCTCAGCCGCACCGCCGCCGTGTTAATGATGATTGACTTTCAGGGAAACCTGTTCGAGGCCATGTTGGACAAAGAAAAACTTTTGGCCAATAACGTCAGACTGATCCAGGGGTTCAAAACATTGAACCTGCCGATTATGGTGACGGAACAAGTGCCGGAAAAGCTGGGACCGACGATTCCCCAACTGGCAGCGGAACTGGGAGGCATCCAGCCGATTGCCAAGCAAACTTTCAGTTGCTGGGCGGATGCATCCTTCCATGACCAGCTCGAATCGCTCGCCCGCAGGCATGTGGTCATGACCGGCATCGAATGCCACGTCTGCGTTTATCAGACTGCGTTGGATTTAATGTCCCACGGTTACAGCGTTCACCTGGTCGCTGACGCCGTCTCTTCGCGCACGCCGGAAAACCGCGGGATCGGCATCGATGCCATCAAAAGCGCCGGCGCGCAGATCACCTCCACGGAAATGGTTTTATTTGAACTCCTGCGCACCGCCGCCGATCCAAAAGCCAAGGAAATATTTAAAATCGTAAAATAAAGGAAGTGCGTATGCTCAACATTGAACAGTTTCGTTACGGGGACAATCTGGCTTATCTTCTTTACGGCAGCACAGAGGCCATGGCCATTGACGGCGGCGCATGGCAGGAAATATTATCTTTTCTGGACAAATTTAAGTTGACATTGAAATATGTCACCAACACGCACCGGCATTATGATCACACGTCGGGCGACGAGCACCTGCTTAAAAAAACAAAAGCCCGGTTTCTGGATTGCACAACACTGGCCGATAATGAAACCATCCTGATTGACCATAAGCCCGTTGTTGTTTACCGGACTCCCGGCCATTCCAAAGACTCAATTTGCTTTTACGCAGGCAATAATCTGATTACCGGCGACACGTTGTTTAACGCGACCATTGGCAATTGCTTTTCCGGTGATCCAAAGGGTTTCTTTGAATCAATCAAGCGTCTGATGACTCTGCCGGATGATACCCGGGTTTTCGCGGGACATGACTATGTCCGCGATTCACTGGCCTTCGCCAGGCATCTGGAACCGGATAATATAGACATCGAGCGTTTCCGGAAATCCTGCGACCCGGACTTTGTCTATTCCACGATGGCTGATGAGCGCAAGATCAATCCCTATTTGAGGTTCAGTGAGGAGCCTATTTTAAAGCTGATTAAAGACCACGGCCTGCAACACGCAACCGAATGGGAACGCTGGCAATCGCTGATGACGATTGAATAGGGATAAAGACTAAGGCTGAAGGGTTGTCAGAAGAAACCGTCGTGTCTGTTTTCTGCACTATTTGAGGAAATAAAGTCAAACCTAATAAAATAATATTAAACACAGGGAGAATAATTATGGCCAGAATTCAAGTCGGGGACGTGTTTGGGGATTTTTCGTTAAAGAGTCACACGGAAGCAGTGGTGGATACGGCACTGATAGCCGACAAGAAAATTCTCCTGTCTTTTCATCCTTTGGCCTGGACGGAAGTCTGCGCCAAACAAATGCAGTCGCTGGAAGCTAACGCTGACACTTTCTCGTCGCTCAACACCGTGCCGCTGGGGTTTTCCGTGGACGCCGTTCCCTGTAAAAAGGCCTGGGCCGCGAGTCTGGGCATTGAGAAAGTCGCGCTGCTTGCCGATTTCTGGCCGCATGGCGGTATCGCCGCGAAAATGGGACTCTTCATCGACAAGTTCGGTTTTTCGGAACGCGCCAATGTTATCCTTGACGAACAGCGCAAGGCGATTTTCGTCAAAGTTTATCCCATTCGGGAATTGCCGGATATCAAAGAGGTTCTGGATTTCCTGAAAGCATCGTAGGGAAGGGTCTGGCGACCTCGTGCCACCTTCAGGTGGTTAGGTGATTCAAACCGTTCCTTGCACCTGCATGCAGCGGCATTACGACATGTAGCTGTGCAGGCTGGGCAGGAAATTCACGCCCAAATAGGTGAACAGCACGCAGGCAAAACCAACAATCGCCATGATGGCCATTCTTTTGCCGCGCCAGCCGCGCACCAGCCGAGCATGCAGCATGATGGCATAGACAAGCCAGGTAATCAATGACCATGTTTCCTTCGGGTCCCATTGCCAATACGCTCCCCAGGCATAGTGCGCCCAGACGGAGCCGGTCACAATGCCCAGCGTGAGGAAAATAAATCCCAAAGCGGCGCAGGAATACATCAGTTCGTCCAGTTGATATTCAGAAGGAAGCAGCCGAATAAAAACGCTGGACTTGGAAGAATCCGCGCCCGCCGCTTTTTTGATAAAAAACATAATGCCCAGCGCAAAGGCCACGGTAAACGCGGCATAGCCCATAAAACAGGTCAGCACGTGCGAGATCAGCCAGTTGCTCTGCAGCGCGGGAATCAAAGGCTCGATTTTCTGGTTAATGCCCGGGGCGATCGAAGCATAGGCCATAATCAAAAAAGCGACAGGCAGAACAAAAACGCCGATGCTGCGATTCTTCAGGCGCCACTCCATGAGCAGATACAGAAGCACAATCGTCCAGGCAAAGAAGATCAGCGACTCATAAAAGTTGGACAGGGGCGCGTGCCCCATGCCTAAATCGTAAGATGCTACCCAGCGGATGATCATCCCGACACTCTGGGCAATCAACCCCAGAAGCGCCGTCCCGGTGGCGAGCTTCCCCCATAATTCGCGGCCCAGAATCATCCGGAAAAGGTAAAATACAAACGCGGCAAAATAGATGAACGTCACCCAACTTAAGATGGTTGTATTGATCATTTGGAATTCTCCAGATTATCTTTGAGCTCCGCAATCAGATATCGAACTTCTTTTTGCAGTCCCGCCTGATTTTTATAACTACGTCCCGCGACCCGAATACGCACTTGATCTTTTTCCCGGTCAATCCGTATCCAGATCTGGCGAGCATACGAAAACAAAACAATCAGCAGGCCGCCAATAAAAAGCAACGCGGCTGCGGCAACCACCGGTGTCCCCGGATCGCGGCTCACCTGCAGGCCGGTGTAATACTTTTCCTCTAACCCTAAAAGCGCAAACGTATAGGGTTGGAACAGTCCGGGATTAAACATCGGCACCTGAGAAATAATATCGGGATTCATTTCCTTGATCTTATCGATTTGCTGAAACACCCAGAAACTGACTTCTTCTTTTGCGGAATGGACGGCAACTTTAATCGCGGGACCCATTTTCATCAGATTTTCTTCCACCCTTAAAACATGAAACGTCCCCTCTTTTCCCGGAAGATCAAACGCATAGCCCTGCCCGACATTGATCACATCGCGGCTGCCGTCCGATCTCAACAAAGCCAGCGTTGCCTTTCCTCCAGGCGCGGCGCCGTAACTTGCCTGATAAAAACGGAATCCTTCAAACTCGATGGGATGATTGACGAGAAGTTTCCCCGAATGAGCCACTTTGTTGTCCTTCAGAAAAGTCAGATCAGACTGAAAGATTTTGGGAGCGCCGGTTTCGTAAAATTCGACGGTAAAGTTGTCGCAGCGCACAGAGAACGGCAGGGGAAGGGCTTGTTTGCCATTGCGCAGGTTGACGGCACTCACGGTCTCGCCTTCCGTGATGTTGACATAGGCCTCAATGCCGAATACCGATCCGATCATCGCGCCGGCAATTAAGATCAGCAGGCTCAGATGAACGATATAAACGCCGAAAGAGGAAAAGCGGCCTTTCTGAGCGCAGAGGAAAACGCTGCCTGCCTCATCCGCCCGCGCAAAGGTCCGGTATTTTTTCTTCAGGAGCAAGGCAGCTATATCCGCTGCTTTGGGGACATCCGACTTGGACAGAAAAGCGTTTTCTTCCGTCAGGTCTTTAAAGGCGTTTTCATTTTGAGGCTCCGGTCGCAT
>CAYGNV010000249.1:0-3914 GCA_964351355.1 uncultured Smithella sp. | reverse complement strand
GGTATGCAGCATCGCGCAGTGATCAGGGGCTGTCCTTTGCGCGAGAAGCCGCGCAAGCAAAGTTATTCGCCTCCGATACGGCCATGTGGGTAACCACCGATGCCGTTCAGATTCACGGCGGATACGGATATATCAAAGAATACATGGTGGAGAAGCTGATGCGTGACGCCAAGCTCACGCAGATCTATGAAGGAACCAACCAGGTCAACCGCATCGTCGCCGGAGGCGCCCTGATGCGTTAGCTTCAGGAACCGAGGCTTGTCACTAACCCTTCACTCTTCCCCCCTTGTTTCAGGGGAGGGAAGAGTACAATTCTTACTCGCCGTTGCCTGGCTTGACGCGTGCCCTCGCGCCACCTCGTGTGACCTCGCGCCACCTTAGGTGGTCAGGTCATCAGGTGGTCAGGGTACTCGGTAATGACAGTAATCTTCATCATGTCGGCCGCAAGCGCATTGACGACAATGCGCTCGTTGCCCTGACGCTTATGATCGCCGCAAGCAAACCTTCGGAGAAAGAAATCATGGTCAAGGTGATACTGAGTCTGCTAACTGAAAAGAAAAAATAAGAAAGGTGTATTGGTCCCTATGAAAATGTTTAACGCAAAAGAAGAAGAAAATTTATCCTATCTGTTGTCCAAAATAACCGATGATGAAGCCATTCAATGCCTGGAGGAATTGCACGGCATGCTTTTCGGGTTGGCTATCACCCCGGTGCATATTCCAATTGAAGAATGGATTCCGTTTTTGTTGGGAAAAGATCCAGAATTTGACGATGAGGAGGACGCAAAAACCTGTATGGGCTACCTTGCCGCCGCATGCGATCGCATCATGCGCGAAGGCATTGAAGGCAAACTGCGTTTCCCCTTTAATTATAAAAAACTGAACGAAGATGAATATTTCCTGATTTCAGACTGGGCATACGGTCTTTTCCTGATCTTATCACAACGTCCGGAAATATGGGGAATGACCGATGAATATAGAAACATGCCTGATGATGAGGTGCCCAACAAACTCAAAGATGTGATCGGCGCATGCGTCATTATTACCGGTGTTGCCTTCCCTGAACAAATGGCCGACATCTACGAAGATATTAAAGATGAGGAAGGAGAGACGCTTGAAGATATGGAAGACGAGTTATATCTGATGCTGCCTGCCTGCGTGGATATCATAAAGAAATACGGCAAGAGCCTTATGAAAGACAAGCTGCCCGGCGGCTTGAATGAAGCCGCATATCAGAAACACCAAAAAGTCGGACGTAACGAAAACTGTTCCTGCGGCAGCGGCAAGAAATACAAAAAGTGCTGCGGGGCGAACTGAAAATAAATCTATAGGACACGCCATCCGGGTGGAGAAGGAGTAAGATAGTGAATAGTGGATACTGTCCTCCGCTCGCGTGACCTTCAGGTTAGGCGGAGGTGGCGCAACGTGCCGGGGGTGGAGAAAGACTAAAATAGGCTGAATTAGGTAGTAACGTTTTAATTGGGTAATGAATTAGGTAATGACCGGCATGAGAAACAACAATCGCCTTGTTTTTATTGATGTGGAAACGACCGGGCTTGATCCGGCAAAGGGGCACAGGATTATTGAAATCGGGGCAATAGCTATGGAAAACAACCGGACAATCAGAGAATTCCAAAGTCTTGTGCAAGTCAGTTACCCCATCCCCCGGCATGTCTCTAAAATTCATGGCATCACCAATGATATGCTGCAAGACCAACCATCGCCTGAACAAGTCTATCCAGAACTGAATGTTTTTATTCAAAACAGCATTCTTATTGCACATAATGCCAAATTTGATATAGGCTTCCTACGTTCGGAATTTAATAGATTAAATCAACGCATCACCAACCAAAGTATTTGCACTCTGGAAATGAGTCGCAGACGTTACCCACGCCTGCCGAATTATAAGTTGGCCACCGTATATCGGCATCTCATCGGGGAAATACCCGCAGATGTCAAGCGACACCGCGCACTGGACGACGCCCGCATGGTGGCGTCTTTATGGATGGCAATGGAAGGAAAATGACTGAATCGACACCTTTATATTACAGGTATTGGGGAAAAGCGGATAAGGACACAGGGAAATATCATCTCCTGCCCTATCACTGTTTAGACGTGGCGGCGTGGTGGAGTGTATGATTTCTAACTATTTATGGGCAAAATATGATTCAGATGATGGTCTGTGGCAGCCAATAATTCTGCATATGTTGGACGTGGCCGCAGTCGCTGGCTTTGTTTGGGAGCATAATCTGGCTGATGGACTTCGGAAGCGGCTGGAAAGTAGTTTTCCAGCGAATGATGTCAAGTCACTGATCATGTTCTTGGCCGGTGCACACGATATCGGCAAGGCCAGTCCTGGATTTCAAAAGAAGGTTTGGCAACTAGCCGAATGCTCAGGTTTTCCTTACTCCGAGAATGATTGTAACTGTCCGCATGGACAGGTAACCGCCGTTGCCCTAAGAGAATTTCTGCCCCCTACTTTCAGCATTTTAGGCCAGATTTCCGGCGGCCACCACGGTGTATTCCCTCGCTCATCACAACTCCAACTCGGCAGAGACTCACTGGGTAACAAGCAATGGCAAGAAGCTCGAACTGAAACATTGATCAAATTTGCGCAGATAGTTGGTTTCGATTTCAGGCAACAGCTTACGTCTGCAATGAGCGATCCGCTGGTTGTTCCAGTTTTAGCCGGTTTTATTTCGGTTGTGGACTGGATTGGCTCGAATCAGGATTTCTTCCGATGCTTTGCGGTGTGCGGCAAGGGTATTGAGATTGATCCGGCCAATTATTGGAAAGAAGCGCAAGATAAAGCGCGGCGGGCGCTGGGCAAACTTGGGTGGTTTCCCGGCGTAACTTTCGATAGAGAAGCTTCCTTCGATCAGGTCTTCGCGGCTCTCACCGCCAACTCCCTGCAATCCACCACGATCGACCTCTCTTCAGGACAAAATAATCCCTATCTTATGATTGTCGAAGCCCCCATGGGAGAGGGTAAGACGGAGGCGGCTCTATACGCGGCGGATCTTGCGATGTGCAGGGGCTTTGCCCGCGGCATGTATATCGCCATGCCCACACAGGCGACAGGCAATGCGATGTTCAAACGGGTGCTGGATAGCTACCTGCGCAAGCGCGGCCATAAAGGGAAGCTGAACCTCCAACTCGTTCATGGAGATGCGCTTCTGGCGCAAATGGCGGATGTGCAAGAGGGTGAAGTCCCGGTTTTCAAACCTGAGAACATTGGCGAGGATGGAGCTGACGTGGAAGCCCAATCGTGGTTCACCGCAAAAAAGCGACCGCTTCTTGCGCCTTTCGGCGTCGGAACGATTGACCAGAGTCTGCTGAGTGTCTTGCAAACCAAACATTGGTTCGTGCGATTGTTCGGTTTGGCGGGCAAGGTGATCATTTTCGATGAGGTCCACGCTTATGACGCTTACATGAGCACGATCCTCGAACGGCTGCTGCACTGGCTCGCTGAACTGGATTGCACGGTGATTCTTCTCTCGGCAACCCTGCCGGACGCCAAGCGCAAAGAGCTTGCCAAGGCTTATTCAGGCCGGGAGGATGTCGAATACAGACGATATCCGAGAATTACACTTGCCAAGCCGCGTCATTATCCCCAAACTCAGGCAGACGAGCCGCCCGTCTGTACTGAGATTCCCATGGAGAAATCGCGCACCATTGACCTGCAATTCTGCAACACCGACTTGGCGGAAATGACTTCGACCTTGGCGGAACGACTGAAACAAGGCGGCTGCGCTACCGTTATCTGCAACACAGTCAATCGCTCTATCGAGGTTTACAAGCATCTTCGCGGCTCTCTCAAAGACACCGAATGCCTGCTATTTCATGCCCGGACACTCAAGATGTGGCGGCGTGAGCGCGAAGAAGAAGTCCTCCGCAAGTTCGGTAAACGCGACC
>CAYGNV010000248.1:0-3918 GCA_964351355.1 uncultured Smithella sp. | reverse complement strand
TTTTGAGGGATTTCATGATTTCCAGTCTTTTGCCGACAAGAGAATGGACAAGGACACGTCAACAAAAGTCCATATTGAAGGCATCAAGCTGAAAGAGCTTAACAGTATGGTCGCCATACGGATAACCGGGTCCCATTTTTTGTGGAAAATGGTTCGCCGCATCGTGGGCATGGCTGTCGAAACCGGACGCGGCAACGTCACGACCAAAGACCTGGAGCAAATGCTTCATGCCTATTCCGGCGTTCCCGCGCGCTACACAGCACCGCCTTCCGGGCTTTTTCTGGAAAAAGTTTTATACGAAGGCGATCAATTACCGGAAATACAATCGCCAATTCATTTATTGTAAAAAATTAGTTCAGGCAGCCCTATGAAAAAGGTCAAGAAAAAAGAACCGACGACGCTGGAAACCCTCAAAGATCTGATCAGTCGTAACCGCGAGTTTGACATCATCGATCTTTTCTCCGACATGCATCCGGCGGATATTGCCGATCTGATCGACGAACTCGATGAAGAAGACCGCCTGCATCTTTTTTCGCTGCTCGATGTGGACACGGCCTCCGACGTTATTCTGGAACTTTCCGACACTTCCAGAGAGCAGATTATTGAAGACCTGTCCAATGAGCAACTCACCGACATTATCGAAGAGATGGAATCGGATGACAAGGCGGATATCATTGCCGAGCTCTCCGACGATCAGGCCAAGGCCGTCCTTGAAGCCATCGAACCCGAAGAGTCTCAGGACGTCAAAAATCTGCTTAAACACGCCGAGGATACCGCCGGCGGCATCATGCAGTCGGAACTGGTTTCCGTAAAAAAACAGGCCACCATCAATGATGCCTTCCAGGCGGTTGTGGACGCTAAAGACGACATGGAAAACATCCACAGCATATTTGTTGTGGATGATGAAGAGAAGCTGATCGGCACCGTTCCTCTGCAAAGTCTGATCACCATGAAGCGATTCACACCCATCGTGGACGTCATCGACAAGGACATACCCAGCGTCAATGCAGAAATGGATCAGGAAGAAGTGGCGCGTCTTTTCAAAAAATATGATCTCGTCTCCGTGGGCGTTGTGGACAACGAACAGCATCTACTGGGGCGAATCACCATTGACGACATCATGGACACCGTGCAGGAAGAAACGTCTGAAGATATGTATCACATTGCAGGTTTGGGACATGACGATACCATTTTTAACAAAACCATCGACTCTGTAAAAAAGCGTCTTCCCTGGCTCTATCTCAATCTCCTGACGGCGCTTACCTCCGTGCTGGTCATCGGTTTTTTCGAAGACACCATCAAACTCATGGTCGCGCTGGTCTTTTTTATGCCCGTGATCGCCGGCCTGGGCGGCAATGCGGGAGGCCAGACCCTGGCGCTGATCATTCGCGGCATCGCGTTGGGAGAAGTTACCTTTGAAAATGCCAAACGTGTTCTGGCCCGGCAAATTGCCATTGGAGTGACCAATGGCTTTGCCGTAGGCATCGTTATCGCTGTTATTGCCTATTTCTGGAAAGGCATCCCTGTTCTGGGTCTGATCATTGGTCTGGCCATGATCATCAGTGTTTTTGTGGGCACGATGGTCGGTGTCTTGATTCCGCTGGCCCTTAAAAGGCTTAATCTTGACCCCGCCCTGGGTTCCAATATTCTACTGACAGCTTTTACAGACGCTTTCGGATTTTTTTCATACCTGATATTGGCAACTATTTTTCTTAGACTGTTAACATAGCGTTGGGTTGTCCGGCTGAAAGAAATCTTCTGATCAAGACGTCTTTCCGGCAATAACTGTCCACATTTTAGTCTGTCGTTTTTCTAATTCGTACAATTTTGTACGAATTCTTGTGATTCGTATTCAAATATTCATTCATTATATCAATGGCTTAATAAATATTTGTTGTTTGGCACTATCCTTGCGCTAACAGATCCCGAAAGAAAAAAATATTTAAAGGAGGTATTTTTATGAATTCGGGAGATACAGCGTGGGTTTTGATGGCCAGCGCGTTGGTCTTGTTAATGACCATACCGGGATTGGCATTTTTCTATGGAGGACTGGTGCGTCGCAAGAACGTCCTGTCCATTCTTATGCAATGCTTTATCATCGTCTGCGTCATCAGTCTGCAATGGATGTTGTTCGGCTATTCCCTGGCCTTTGGTCCTTCAATTCACGGCATCATCGGCAATCTGGACTGGATCGGGTTATCCGGCGTGGGAGCGTTGCCAAATCCGGATTATTCCAAAACGATCCCGCATTCCGTCTTTATGATCTTCCAGGCTATGTTTGCCATCATTACACCGGCTTTGATCATTGGCGCTTATGCGGAAAGAGTGAAGTTTTCCGCTTTTCTGATTTTTACCATTTTATGGGCAACGTTTGTTTATGATCCGCTGGCGCACTGGGTGTGGAATCCAGGCGGGTGGTTAAGAGCTTTGGGTGGGCTGGATTTCGCGGGTGGCATTGTCGTACATGTCAGCTCCGGTTTCTCAGCTTTGGTCCTGGCCATATTACTCGGCAAACGCGTTGGTTACAATCATAAACCTATTCGTCCGCACAACCTGCCTTTCACCGTTTTAGGTGGCGCGCTTTTATGGTTCGGCTGGTTCGGATTTAATGCCGGCAGCGCCTTGGCAGCGGATGGTCTTGCCGCTAATGCCTTCATTACGACGCATATTGCAACGGCAGCAGCTGGTTTGACCTGGGCGCTTGTGGAATGGTGGCACAACGGGACTCCGACTATTCTGGGAACGGTTACCGGCGTTGTGGCCGGCCTGGTCGCCATTACACCCGCCTGCGGTTTTGTCAACCCGATGAACGCGATGTTTATGGGTATGATCGTTGCCGTCATTTGTTACGTGGCCGTCTCGATTATTAAAGGCAAACTGGGCTATGACGATTCGTTGGACGCTTTCGGAGTGCACGGTGTCGGCGGAACGGTTGGAACGGTTTTAACCGGCATTTTCGCTCAGAAAGCCATCAATGCGGCGGGCGCGGACGGTTTACTTTTTGGCAATGTTCATCAGTTCCTTGTCCAATGCCTGATGGTTGTCGTTACCGTTGTCTTTGCCGTAGTCATGACCTTCATCATCTTCAAGATTGTGGACGCGATTATCGGCATGAGGGTGGAAGAGAAAAATGAACTCGTTGGCCTGGATTTAACTCAACAAAGCGAAGCCGCTTACACCGTGATTGAATAGGAGGAGTGAACCATGAAATTAGTCATTGCTATTATCCAGCCGCACAGGCTGGACGCTGTAAAAACAGAACTGGAAGTGGTGGAAGTAAATTTAATGACCGTCACCAACGTGCTGGGTCAGGGAAGACAAAAAGGCGTCACGGAAATATACCGCGGCGCGAAAGAAGCGGGCGGTCTGCTCAATAAAGTGAGACTGGACATCGCTGTCAACGAAGACTTTGTGGAGCCTACAATCCAGGCGATCATCAAAGGTGCGCATACCGGCTCCGTCGGCGACGGCAAAATATTTGTGACCGAGCTTGCCGAGTGCATTCGCATCAGCAGCGGAGAAAGAGGCGGCTGTGCCATCGGCTGATTTCCGTTTTAATCTCAAATATTTAATCGCCGGAGTAATAGTGAAGGGGGTGGTGTAAATTATTGCGACTTTTTGATTTAAATATGATAGTTTGCCGTCACGAAATGACCAGACCGTAAATACTATTCCTGCGGGGAAGGACGAGCTATGGACAAGATCGCTGAGTTCAGGACAATCGTTGATCAACCTTATTCATATCTGCAAAAGTTCAAAGACGAAACCGGCAAAAAGATAGTGGGCACTGTCTGTTCCTACGCGCCGGAGGAATTGATCTATGCTGCGGGCGCTCTGCCCGTCCGGTTGTTCGGCTCCGATTCGGGCATTCATCGCGCCGATCTTCATCTGCAATCCTACTGCTGTTCGCTGGTGCGC
>CAYGNV010000247.1:0-3948 GCA_964351355.1 uncultured Smithella sp. | reverse complement strand
CGGCAAGGATATTACGAAAAGCCCGCTTACGCGCCATCCCATCGGCACCGGGCCATACAAATTCAAGGAATGGGTGGCCGGACAGAAAATTGTTCTGGTTGCAAACGATAATTACTTTGAAGGACGGCCTTACATTGACGGCCGGATTACCCGCATCATTCCCGATACCGCCACCATGTTTCTGGAACTGCGCGCACAGAATATCGGCATGATGGGGCTCACCCCGCTGCAGTACACGCGGCAGACAGATAACAATCTGTTTAAAGAAAATTTTAACAAGTATCGCTACCTGAGTTTTGCCTACACGTATCTGGGGTATAATCTGAAGAATCCTTTTTTTACGGATAAGCGCGTGAGGCAGGCCATATCCTATGCAATCAACAAGGATGAAATTGTGAGCGGGGTTTTACTGGGATTGGGCAAGCCCGCAACCGGGCCGTATAAGCATGGCACCTGGGCGCACAATGACAAGGTGAAAACCTACAACTACGATCCGGCAAAAGCGCGCGAGCTGCTCAAGCAGGCAGGCCTGACGGATACCAACAATGACGGCGTCCTGGAAAAAGAAGGCAAACCGTTTGAATTTGAAATCCTTACCAATCAGGGCAACGAAACCAGGCAGAAATGCGCGGAAATCATCCAGCGGCAGCTCAAAGAGGTCGGCATTATCGTGAAAATCCGCATTGTGGAATGGTCGGCGTTTGTGACGAATTTCATCAATAAGCGGCGTTTTGACGCGGTGATCCTGGGTTGGACGATTCCACTCGATCCCGACGCCTATGACGTGTGGCACTCCAGCAAGACCGAGCCGGAGGAACTTAATTTTGTTTCTTATAAGAATCCCGAAGCAGACCTGATGCTGGAGAATGGCCGCAGCACCTTCAATCAGGACGAACGCAAAAGATACTACGCCCGCTTCCAGGAAATCCTGGCGGAAGATCAACCCTACACGTTTTTATACGTTCCCGAAGATTTAATCGTTATCAGCAGCCGTTTTCGCGGCATCGAACCCGCCCCCATCGGCATCGGCCACAACGTCATCAAATGGTACGTCCCCAAAGATGAACAGAAGTACACGATGACGCGGTAAAAAAAGGCTTGACATTAGAACGCACGTTCTATATAAGAGTGGCCATGAAAAAAACCCGTGACATAAAATCAGTCGAGCAAAGTCTGGTTGCCTTTTACCGCAACCAGAAACGCATGCCCACGTATGCTGAAATGATGGATCTGTTCGGCGTCCGTTCCAAAAGCGTCGTGTTTTATTGGATTGAAAAGCTCATCGAAAAAGGCATTCTGGAAAAAGACCCTCAGGGCTTTCTCAAACTGTCGGGGATTCCCTTCGGCATTCCCCTGGTTGGCAATGTGGCTGCCGGCCTTCCCGTTTCCGCCGAAGAAAATACGCGTGACGTTGTGTCCATGGACGAATATCTGGTGGCCAAGCCGGAGTCTTCCTTTTTATTGCGTGTCACCGGCGATTCGATGATCGGTGCGGGCATTATGGAGGGCGATCTGGTCATTGTCGAGCGGGAACGCACGCCCAAAAGCGGCGATATCGTTCTGGCCGAAGTCGATGGTCAGTGGACCATGAAATATTTCCGCAGGCAGGGTGGGGAGGTTGTTCTGGAAGCGGCCAATCCGGCTTATCGTGCGATTTCTCCCAAAGAAGAACTCAAAATAGGCGGCGTGATCACCGCCTCCGTCAGAAAATATCTGATGTAACCCGGATCAAAAGATATGGAGTAAACGTTATGCAGACCACAACCGGTATTTCTTCCATGCAGATGGCGATGAGCGAAAATCCGATAATATCGTCGAATCGGGACGTGTTTGTGGCCATGATGCACAAAGCCCGGAAAACAGACTGGGACCTGGTGATCACGAAGATCGACAAGTATATTTCCAGAGCCGGCGTTGTTGTCCTTGCCTTGTCCGTCCTGTATTTTGCACCTGTCCTTGTATCCATGTTATTGAGATAGAACAGATGTCTGTGACTATTTATTGCTACAGGAATCACAAGTAATTGGTGATATTGTTGCAGTAATTGTGATAGAGGGTTAGATCATAATCCAGGGAGGTCACGTATCATGAAGAAAATATTGGGTGTAGTGCTTGCCGCGATCATCAGCGTCGTGCCGGGGTGGGTTAAGGCAGCCGACACTGACTTGCCCGTCCCCATCCAGACATACAACAATATCCGCTACTACAGTATGGGCGTGAGCACGGAGGAACGCCGGACGCTGCCGCAGCTCTACCCGCTGAAGTTGATATTCGCAACCGATCAGGGGCACATGCTCTGCGACGCTGATGTGACGGTGAACACAGGCGGGAAAACCGTCTTCCGCGGCCGCGCCGAAAACGGGCCGTGGCTGATCATCGATCTGCCTCCCGGCGGCTATGATATCGAGGCTGTTATGGACGGCAAGAAGCGGACCGCAAGAGGCGTGGTGATCACGGCAGGAAAGAAGCGGACGATCAGCCTGAGGTGGAAGACCACGGAAGTGAGAATGAGTCTGGGGGACAATACGGAGAAATAATACGGATTACCAGCGGGTTAATGCCATTATATGGTAACCCTTTTCTTATTGCTGCTCGGCAATTTCCAGAATTTTATCCACGTTAAAAATGCGTTTTTCCTTGCGCTCCAGGCAGAAAGCTGTGAGCCCCAGGTAGGGGTATCCTTTATATTCCATGTCACCCATAAAAAGGGGACGCACGGTCCTGCGTGATTTTTCATCCTGCCCCTTGAGGTAAACAATTTCGATATCTTTCTTTTCGACAATCGCCGTTTCGATCATTTTCATCTTGTCTTCGCGGCTGAACGTTTTAGCGGCTTGCGCGTATTGAATCCCCGTGAGGAATTTTACCACCTGCCAGTCCATCAAAATCTGATTTTTCTTCAGTGGCTGCTTGAGGACAATGCCGTTAAGCGTGGTGCAGCGTGAGAGAGCGACATACATCTGTCCGTGGGCAAACGTGCCGCGTCCTACATCGATCACCACATTTTCAAATGTTTTTCCCTGACTTTTGTGAATGGTGACCGCAAAGGCCAGACGAACCGGATACTGCGTAAACGATCCGACTTCCTCCGAGCGCAGCTCGTCGTTTTTCAGAAAAAAACGGTAAATTTTCCAGGTGTAGGGTGTAATGCGCGCCGTATCGCCGTTGTCCAGCTCGGCCACAATCACATCCTCGCTGTCGTCGTCTTGCTCAAACTTTCTGATCTTGCCGATGGTGCCGTTGTTCCACTGACCAAGAGAGTCATTATTGAGCAGCATGATCTGCGCGTTTTTTTTCAGTTTCAAATCCACGGCCGTCGGCAGATACTCCCTGCCAAAATCGCCTTCAATCTGTCCTGTTGCTTTCCAGGCACGGCCTGGCAGCTCGGCTAGACGTTTTTCATTGATCGTGTCGGCCAGATCATTGGTGCTGGTCAGCGATATGTAGAACGTGTTGGCTGGCGCTTCAAACTGGGGATCGCAGCGCTGATTAAATTGCGCCAGATCGTCATCCGTTACGGAACGGTTGCGGATCGTGTTGAGCAGACGGACAAATTCATCATCTTTCTGGCGATAGACTTTTTCCAGTTCGACATATTCAATATTCAACTGGTCAAAAACTTTCGCGCTGAAAAAATAGGGCGTCGGGTAGTGACTTTTAAAGATGTCGCGCTCCGCAGACGTGACCACTGGCGGCAGTTGATACAGATCGCCGATGAAAATCATCTGAACGCCGCCGAAGGGCTGCTTTTCATCCGGGCCGTTGAGCTGCAGGAATTTGTCGATGCAGTCGAGCAGATCGGCGCGCACCATCGACACTTCATCAATGATTATCGCGGTTAGTTTCTTATAGAGGGTCGGTTTATCTTTTTCCGTCTTCTTTTTTCTTTTGATAGACGCTGCCGACGAAGGCTTAGGTGTAGATCTCGGTGGTCGCCGTATCATTAAA
>CAYGNV010000246.1:0-3954 GCA_964351355.1 uncultured Smithella sp. | reverse complement strand
ACAAAACGGTGTGATTTCGCTCGATCGCGGCATCGGCGCCGAGGAACGGGCGCGCTTGTGGGAAATACGGCATCAGACCTATGAATCGATCAAGCGGCATCACATCGGCCTTTCTCCCCTGATCATGGATGTGGCTGTGCCGCTTTCGCGTTACAGCGAGATGGTGGAGTTCAGCAAAAAGGAAGTGAAGGATCTGACAGCCTACCTCTTCGGTCACGCCGGCGACGGCAACATTCATGTTCATGTCATGGATGACCTGCAAGATAAAAAACGCTGGGCGCGCGTGGAAGAAGCCACCCGCAACATCGTGATGAAGGCGTTGGAATTTGAAGGCACCTGCACCGGCGAGCACGGCATCGGCATCGGCAAAAGCTGCTTTATGGAAACGGAACACGGGGAGAGCCTTGCCCTCATGAAGCGTCTGAAGGCATTACTGGACCCGGACAATCTGTTCAATCCCGGAAAATTCTTTCTTTGATGGGATGAAATCTCCAGTCTTACGCATTTTTTGTTGCAATGTTTTTAATAAGTTGTAATATTACCCGCAATTAAAATATCAAAATGTAGGCTGCATACAAAATACGTCAAGACCTGAACCGGAACATGTCTGAAATGGATCGGATACGATAATGGATCAAGCCTCTCACAACAAGATCGTCTCATTTATCTGGGGGATCGCCGACGATGTGTTGCGCGACCTCTTCAAACGCGGTAAATACCCGGATGTCATTTTGCCGATGTGCGTTATCCGTCGCATGGACGCGGTGCTGGAACCCACCAAGCAGGCGGTGCTCGACGCCAAGAAGATGCTTGATGACGTGCGCATCACCGAGCAACGCACCGCGCTGGCCGCTGCTGCGGGGCAGGCTTTTTATAACACTTCGCGTTTCACCCTGCGCGATTTGAAATCTCGCGGCAACCATCAGCAGCTTCTTGCGGATTTTGAGGACTACCTCAACGGATTTTCGCCCAACGTGCAGGACATTCTCGACAATTTCAAGTTCCGCAATCAGCTTTCCACGCTTTCCAAAGCCGATGCACTGGGCACACTGATCAATAAATTCCTCGATCCTGAAATCGACCTGTCGCCTGCCGGTATCGACAACCACGCGATGGGAACCGTTTTTGAGGAACTGGTCCGCAAGTTCAATGAAGACAACAACGAAGAGGCGGGCGAGCACTGGACGCCGCGCGACGCCGTGCGGCTAATGGCCAACCTTGTGTTTCTGCCGATTGAAAACAAGCTTAAATCCGGTTTGTATCTGCTATATGACTGCACCTGTGGGACGGGCGGCATGCTCACCGTGGCGGAAGAAACACTTCATGCCATCGCACAGAAGCGCGGGCTCCAGATCGACTGCCGTCTCTATGGACAGGAGATCAACCCCGAAACTTACGCCGTCTGCAAAGCCGACATGCTGCTCAAAGGCGAAGGCGCGAATGCTGAATACATCATTGGCGGCGCGGAGTGGTCCACCCTCTGGCACGATGCCTTTCCCGCGCAGGAATTTGACTTTATGCTGTCCAACCCGCCTTACGGAAAGAGCTGGAAGAAAGACCTTGAACTCATGGGTGGCAAGGACGGCATGCGCGATCCGCGCTTCAAGGTCATGCACGCAGGCGAAGAGCTTTCGCTTGTCACTCGCTCCAGCGACGGCCAGATGCTCTTTCTGGCCAACATGGCGTCGAAAATGAACGACAAATCAGCGCTGGGCAGTCGTATCGCCGAGGTTCATAACGGCTCGTCACTTTTCACCGGCGACGCGGGCCAGGGCGAAAGCAACATCCGCCGCTGGTTGATTGAAAACGACTGGCTCGAAGCCATCGTCGCGCTGCCGCTCAACCTCTTTTACAACACCGGCATCGCCACCTACATCTGGGTATTGTCCAACAAAAAGCCCGCAAACCGTAAAGGCAAGGTGCAACTCATCGACGCAACACAGTGGTTCAAGCCGCTTCGCAAAAATCTGGGCAAGAAAAACTGCGAGCTTTCGCCTGCGGACATCGAACGCATCAGCCGCACATTCCTTGAATTTGCGGAAACACCGGAGTCGAAAATATTTTCTAATGAAGCTTTCGGTTACTGGAAAGTGACGGTCGAGCGCCCGCTGCGCCTGCACAGCCGGCTCACCCTGAAAACCATTGAAACGCTGCGTTTTGCTTCGGGCGATGACGACCTGCGCGCACAGCTCTATGAAGAATTCGGCGAAGACCTCTTTACGAATTTTGCCAAAATTTCCGCTACGCTGGAGACGCATCTTGACGAATGGGACAACAACGACAGCAGCGATGACGAAGAAGACGGCAGCGCCCCAAAGGGATTGCCCGAAAAAAAGAAAAAGAAACTCCTCGATTTCAAAACCTGGGAGCGTGATGGCCGCCTGTTCGATGCGGCTGGCAAGCTGCGCGAAATCTTGGGTGACATGTTGTATGAAGACCACAATATATTCCGTGATCGCGTGGATGACGCGCTCAAAAAAGCAGGCATGAAGCTTGCCGCGTCCGATCTAAAACAGATTTTGAAAGCCGTGAGCTGGCGCGTGGAGACTGCTCCGCCGGTGATCGCCAAAACGCACAAGCCCGGCAAGATCAAGGCCGACAAGCTGTATGGCCTGTACGAGGCGATTGTTGATGGCAAGCCTGCCATCGTCGAATATGAGCCGGACTCCGACCTGCGCGATACCGAGCAAGTGCCGCTTCTCGAAGAAGGGGGTATGGAAGCCTTCATCCGCCGTGAAGTGCTGCCCTATACACCCGATGCCTGGATCAAGAAAGACGCGACCAAAATCGGTTACGAAATCAGCTTTACACGCCACTTCTATAAACCCCAGCCCCTGCGCACACTGGAAGAAATCCGCGCTGACATTTTGGCTGTCGAAAAGGAAGCCGAAGGATTGCTCGATGACCTGCTGAAAGGGGGAAGCGTATGAAGACAAGGAAAGCCAACTCCAAAGATGGGTTGACACCCGCGAAGCAAGTGGCAGCCTTGCCAATGCAGGATGACTTTGACAAAGTCGTCAGTCTTATTGAGCAGGCCCGCAAGCGCGCCTATCAGGCCGTCAATAAGGAACTCGTCGGCCTGTACTGGCAGGTAGGCAAATACATCAGTCAAAAGCTCAAAACCGCAGAATGGGGAGAAGGCGTCGTTGACCAGTTGGCGCTGCATCTGGCACAAACGATGCCGGGGCTGCGCGGTTTCACACGCCGGAATCTCTTTCGCATGCGTCAGTTTTACGAAACCTATAGCGGAAACAAAATTGTGACACCACTGGTGACACAATTGCCCTGGACCCATAACCTCATCATTCTGACGCAATCCAAACGACCGGAAGAGAGGGAATTTTATCTTCGCATGGCCATTTCGGAGCACTGGGGAAAGCGTGAGTTGGAAAAGCAATTCCGCCAGGCCCTTTTTGAACACGCCGTTTTGTATCCACCAAAAGTGTCACCGGCGGTGAGACAAATACACGGTGAGGCGGCGGACAGCGTTTTTAAGGATGCCTACTTTTTTGAATTTCTGGATTTGCCGATACCCCATACCGAAGACGATCTTCATCGCGGCTTGCTGAATAGGCTTCGGGAATTTCTTATTGAACTCGGACTCGACTTTTGTTTTGTCGGATCGGAATACCCGGTGCAGGTCGGCGGACGGGATTTTGCCCTGGATCTGCTCTTTTTCCATCGGGGGCTCAACTGCCTGGTAGCCATCGAGTTGAAGGTGGGACGCTTCGAACCGGAGTATCTGGGCAAACTGGAATTCTATCTGGAAGCTCTCGACCGCGACCATCGCAAGCCCCATGAGAACCCGGCCATGGGCGTGCTGCTTTGCGCATCCAAAGACAGCGAGGTGGTTGAATATGCGCTGAGTCGTTCCCTTTCGCCTGCTTTAATTGCCGAATACCAGACTAAGCTGCCCGACAAGAAACTGCTTGCCGCCAAGCTGCATGAATTTTA
>CAYGNV010000245.1:0-4016 GCA_964351355.1 uncultured Smithella sp. | reverse complement strand
TTCCCGTGATCTCCGTCGGGCGCTATGTTGATCCGTATGCCATGGACGAAGTGATTGCCCGGGGCGACGCCGACCTCGTTGCCGTGGGAAGGCAACACCTGGCCGATCCCGATTTCCTGAAAAATACCAGAGAAGGACATCCGGAAGATACCCTGGAATGCCTGGCCTGCAATCAGGGATGCATCGAGCGGCTTGCATTAGAGGTGCTTCCAATCCGTTGCGCCATTAATCCACAAACCGGGCAGGAACTGATTTACCCGGCGGGTCCGGCGGCAGTCAGCCGCAACGTTTGGGTTGTAGGTGGTGGACCGGGCGGACTTACCGCTGCTTTCGAGGCCGCACGCCTGGGACATCAGGTGACCCTCTTCGAGCAGGAAAAAGAGACGGGCGGAAATGTTCGCTATGCTGCAAAAGCACCCCACAAACAGGTGTACGGCAGGTATATTAAAACCCTTACGGCAAACTGCAAAAAGAAAGGTGTGAATATTAAGACAAGCACCGAAGTCACCGAGGCCATGATTGAAGCGGGCAAACCCGATGCAGTCATTCTGGCTATTGGCGCCGGCAAATCCACTTGTCCGGCCGAGGGCATCAATTCATCCGTGGTTTGTGACGCCTGGCAGATCATGGATGGCGAAGTCAAGCCCAAAGATCACGTTGTCATTATTGGCGGCGGGCTTGTCGGCATGGAAACAGCCGATTTTCTGCGCGAGAAGGGCGTCAAGGGCATTACCATTGTGGAAATGCTGGCCGCTTCACCCGTTCTGGCAATGGCTGCACATGGCTACATGCTGCATAAGCGTCTTGAGGCTGGGGGGATTAAGCTACTGCTTGGGACAACGGTAAAGCTGATTACTGAAGGATCGGTCGTCGTGACCAAAAACGGCGAAGATCAAAAGCTTGAACCGGTCAACCAGGTTGTTGTTGCGATCGGCGTGACACCACGCAACACACTGAAAGATATGCTTGCGCAAAAAGGCATCCGTCATTTTATCGTCGGCGATGCCGTTGCACCTCGCCGGATTATCGAAGCGACGACGGATGGGGCAAAGGCGGCCTGGGAAATATAAAGAAGGCTATGGGCGATAAGTGATAAGCGCTTAAAACTTTTTCGTCAGCCTAAGCCCCTCTATTAAAGGAGGTAGAAATGGACTTACGCGAACGCTTTATTGAGACCAACGGAATTAAATTACACGTTATGGAAGCCGGCCCGGCCGACGGCCCGATGATCCTCTTCCTCCACGGTTTTCCGGAGTTCTGGTATGCCTGGCGCAAACAACTTCAGTATTTTGCCGAAAAAGGATATCTGGTTGTTGCGCCTGACCAAAGAGGCTACAATCTCAGCGATAAACCCAAGGGGATTGCACCCTACAAGTCAGACGAACTGGCCAAAGATATCGTCGGTCTGATTGACGCCTATGGCCGGAAAAAGATTTTCCTTGTCGGCCATGACTGGGGCGCTGCGGTATCCTGGTGGACGGCGCTTAAATATCCGGAGCGCATTGAACGCCTCGTCATTATGAACGTGCCCCACCCTGTTGTTATGGGCAAAACGCTCTTTTCCAATCAGAAGCAGATGGAGAAAAGCTGGTATATCTTCTATTTCCAGATCCCCGGCGCGGTCGAACAGTTTGCTTCGGCCAATAATTATCAGTGGCCTGTTAATCTGCTTGTGGAGACCAGCCGGCCGGGAGCATTCCTGCCTGAGGATCTGGAGAAATACAGGGCAGCCTTCATGCAGCCTTACGCCTTTACATCCATGGTAAACTGGTACCGGGCATCTCTGCAGGCTCCTTCGGAAAAACCAGCCAGTTTCAGGATCACCATGCCCACCCTCGTCTTATGGGGCGTCAATGATGTCGCCATTATTCCCGAGCAGGCGGAGGCCAGCATGGCCTTCTGCGATCAGGGGCGGCTGGTCAAATTCGAGGAGGCCTCTCACTGGGTACAGCATGAAGAAGCGGACAAGATCAATCCCCTGGTCGAAGATTTTTTCAAGAAGGCCTGATCGCAGCCATAAGGGTCCATGGCTTCTGTTTTATCAACAGGTGTCAACATGAAGCATGAAACGTAAAAAACGATAAAGAAAAGAGGAAAAATATGGCCGAAAAATTTATCAGCGATAGAAATTTAAAGTTTTTGCTCTACGAGATGTTTGACGCAGAGTCCCTTCTTAAGTATCCCCGTTATGCCGACCACAGCCGTGAGGTCTTTGACATGGTTTTGGAGACGGCTATGAAGATGGGGAAAGACCTCTTTAAGCCGACCCTCCATGAAATGGACCGGAATCAACCGGAATATGTGAACGGTGAAGTTAAGGTTCATCCTCAGGTTAAGACCATCATGCGGGAGTGCGGCGCCGGAGGTTGGATTGGCGCTACTTTCAACTGTGAGCACGGCGGGCAGCAATTGCCGGAGATGATAGGCATGATGGTGCCGACGGCGATCTTTGCGGCTGCCAATTATTCCGGGTCGATCTATCATGGTCTGACCACCGGAGCGGCTGGTTTGATTGCCTCTTATGGCACGCAGGAGATGAAAGACTTGTATCTCCCCAAGATGATGGCGGGTGAGTGGCAGGGAACGATGGCGCTTACGGAACCCCAGGCAGGCAGTTCTCTGACTGACATTACGCTCACGGGAGAGCCGACGGATCAGGGTTATTACAAATTCAAAGGCCAGAAGATTTTCATTTCCGCCGGCGAACACGACGGCGTGGAAAACGTCATTCATCTGGCCATCGGCAGGATCAAAGGGGCGCCGGCAGGCGTAAAAGGAATTTCTCTGTTTATCATTCCCAAGCTGCGGATTGAGGCCAATGGCGCGCTTACGCATAACGATGTCAACTGTGCCGGCATTTATCATAAGCTGGGCTATCGAGGCGGACCCATCACCCAACTGGCTTTCGGGGAAAATGATGATTGCCGGGGTTGGCTTGTCGGTGAACCCAACAAGGGGCTCAGCTATATGTTTCAGATGATGAATGGGGCGAGAATTGATGTGGGGTTGGGCGCGGCCTGTATTTCGTCCGCCGCTTATTATGCCTCTCTGGAGTATGCCAAAGAACGTCCTCAGGGGCGAAAGCTGTCGTCGAAAGATCCCTTGAGTCCCCAGGTGTCCATCATCGAACATCCCGACATTAAACGGATGCTTCTGTTCCAGAAAGCAATTGTCGAAGGTTCTCTGTCACTGCTCATGCAGTGCTGCCTTTATCATGATATGGAAAAGGTGTCGGAAGGCGAGGATCATGAGAATTTCAACCTGCTTCTCGAGCTTCTGACGCCTGTTGCCAAGACGTATCCATCGGAAATGGGTATTTTGTCATGCAGTGCCGGTCTTCAAATTCTGGGCGGTTATGGTTATTGTGACGAATTCCCCCTGGAACAGTTCTACCGCGACGTCAGGATTCATCCAATCCACGAGGGCACAACCGGTATTCAGGGCATGGATCTTCTGGGTCGCAAGATGATGATGAAAAAGGGCAAAGCGGCCCAGCTTTATCTTGCGGAAGTCCGTAAAACCATCAAGGCTGCAGAAGCTGATGACGAACTGAAGCCTTTTGCTTCTGCTCTTGATGCGGCATTAGGAAAACTGGAAAAAGTTACGGCTCATCTCTTTGGCGTTGCCGCCAAGGAAGGTCCGGAAATGTTCCTGGCTGATGCTACCCTGTATCTCGAATTCTTCGGCATTATCGCCATTGCCTGGCAGTGGCTGCTTCAGGCTACAGTGGCCAATAAAGCGCTTCAAGGCAACGCAGGTCCGGCCGATATCAATTTCTACAACGGTAAAGTAATGACCTGCCGTTACTTCTTCGGCTATGAAATGCCCAAGATTGAAGGCTTGGCCACGCGCCTGTTCAACGGCGATGGCCTCACCGTTACCATGAAGAATGAGTATTTTGAAGGTTAGCCACCAACAAGGTAGGTAGAGACGGGTCTCTTGACCTGTCTCTACCTGAAATCCCCGGCAGCCACCCCATGTCAACTTTACTCATTATTTCGCTCATTTTATGGGTT
>CAYGNV010000244.1:0-4040 GCA_964351355.1 uncultured Smithella sp. | reverse complement strand
AAAATATGGCCGGGTCCCGTACAACGAAGGCTTGTGAACCCCGTCAGGTCCGGAAGGAAGCAGCGGCAGCAAATCCCATCGTGTGTTGCGGTAAACCCGGTCACCAGTTATATTTTTAGTGAGACTCCAATCCCGCAGCAGCGGGATTAAAAAACCCACGCAATGAGGTTCATTTGGAATACCTGGTTTTAGCCCGAAAATTTCGCCCGCAAACCTTTGACGACGTCGCAGGTCAGGAGTCTGTGGTCCGAACCCTGAGTAATGCCATTGGCCAGGGACGCATCGGACACGCCTTTCTCTTTTCCGGCCCCCGGGGTGTCGGCAAAACATCCGTAGCCCGTATTCTGGCCAAATCCCTCAATTGTGAAACAGGACCGACGGCGACGCCGTGCAACAAATGCGCAAACTGCAAAGAAATAACAGAGGGAAACTCCATGGATGTGCGCGAGATCGACGGCGCGTCCAACCGCGGCATCGACGAAATCCGCGAGCTCAGGGAAAGTGTCAAATTTGCGCCGGCCGCCTCCAAATATAAAATCTATATCATCGATGAAGTCCACATGCTGACGCGCGAAGCATTTAACGCGCTGCTCAAAACGCTGGAAGAACCGCCCGGCCATGTCATCTTTATTTTTGCCACGACGGAAAATCACAAAGTGCCGGCCACGATTCTGTCGCGCTGCCAGTGCTACGATTTCCGCCGTATTTCACTTGGTGAAATCGCAGCCAATTTAGGCCGTCTGGCCGCCGCCGAAGGCATTATCATCAGCCCCACGGCGCTTTCCTGGATTGCCGAAGCAGGCGACGGCAGCATGCGCGACGCCCAGAGCATTTTCGATCAGGTCATTTCCTATGCCGGCTTGAAAATTTCCGACGACGACGTGGAAGATATTCTGGGACTGGCCGACCGCAAATATCTTTATCGCCTCTCCGAAGCCGTCGTGGCGCACCATGCAGGCAGTTGTCTGGTTATTCTGGCCGAAGCTTATCTGGCGGGCATCGACATGAAACATTTCTACTCCATGCTCTTGAAACATTTCCGCAATTTGCTTTTGGTCAAAATCGCCGCAGACAACAGTTCATCATTTGATATCGCGCCGGAGCAGGTGGAAAAGCTTAGTAATCAGACGCAAAATGTTTCCCGCGAGACGTTGCAGCGTTACCTGGATATCCTGCTCAATGAAGCCGACAGCCTGCGCCGCAGCCAGGAAGTGCGAATGAAAATCGAAACCATCCTCGTCAGGATGGCCTATCTGGAACCGGTTTTGCCGGTGGGCGAAATTATGGCGACACTCGAATCACTGGAGCAAAAGCTTCAAAACAGCCTGCCGCCGTCCCGAGTCAAGATTGATGCTGAGCCTGCGGCAGTAAAACAGCCCCTCGAATATCCGCAGGCGGTCAGCGTTCAAAAACCGGCCGATCCGTCGCAGCAAAAACAAATTTCAGAAGCAGCGGCGCCCCGTTATACTACAAAACCTGCGCCGGGTGATGATCTGAAAAAATTTATCAAAAGGGAAAATCCGCCGCTGGGGGCAAAAATTGACGCGGCTGAAATTCTGGCATGGGAAAATGGCCGTTTGACACTGGGTCTCCCCCATGGTTATATCTTCCTCGACAGCATTATGGAAAAACCGCAAAAAGAAGAACTGGAAAGAATCGCGGGAATCTATTATTCACAAAAGATTTCCTTGGCGATTAAAACCATCGAGGCGCCAAAAACGAACGGCAGCGAACGCGGCGCCAAAGCTAACAACTTAAACGAGATCAAGCGAGAAGCCATGAACTCTCCTCTTCTCCAGAAAGTGATCGCTGAATTTGAAGGCGCAGAACTGATAGAAATTAAACCAATTACCAACCAAAAGCAGGGGGGATAGTACAGTGCATAACATCGGCAACATCATGAAACAGGCCAAAAAGATGCAGGAAAAAATGGGACGGCTCCAGGAAGAGCTGGAAACAAAAACCATCGAAGCACAGGCGGGCGGCGGCATGGTGCGGGTCGTCGTCAACGGAAAGTTTGAAGTCGTTTCTCTGAAAATCGAAAAAGAAGTTGTCAATCCGGAAGACATTGAAATGCTGCAAGACCTGATCGCCGCGGCGGTGAACGAGGGCATCCGCAAAGCACAGGAAATGGCCTCCTCGGAAATGGCGAAGATCACGGGCGGGCTGGGAATTCCCGGTCTGGGCATGTAAGGCGGCTCATGAAATCCTACGCACAACCGATTAAACGCCTGATTGCGGAACTGGCCAAGCTTCCGGGAATCGGTGAAAAAACGGCAGCGCGGCTGGCCAATTATATTTTGCGCGCCACCCCCGATGATGTGGATAAGCTGGCGGAAAGCCTGGTCGAAGTTAAACGAAAAATTCGACTCTGCCGGATCTGTCTCAATCCGACGGAAGAGGATATCTGCCATATCTGCAGTAATCCGGCGCGCGATCAGCAGATGATCTGCGTGGTCGAAGAACCGGATGCTCTGGCCGCCATAGAAGAAAGCGGCGTTTTTCACGGATTGTATCACGTTTTGCATGGCGCGCTCGCCCCACTCGACGGCATCGGACCGGACAATCTTCGTCTGGGCGAACTTCAAAAACGAATCAGCGAAGGCCAGATTCAGGAATTGATTCTGGCCACCAACCCCAACGTGCATGGGGAAGCCACGGCACTGCTCATTACACGGATGTTCAGAGATTCCAATATCCGAATCACGCGCATCGCTATGGGCGTGCCGATGGGCGGCGATTTGAGGTATGTCGATAAAATGACCATCTCCAAATCACTGGAGTTCCGGCGCGGCATGTAGGTGTCATTGATGAACACGGAAAATAAAAAAAGCAATCCCTGGCGACGGATCAATACCAAGCGCATCACGGAAACTGTCAAAAAACTATTTATCAAAGCCAATACTACTCTAGGCGCGGATGTGGTTTCTGCTCTGCGTTGTGCCTTGCAGCAGGAGGCATCGCCTATCGGCAGGCAGGTACTCACGAAAATTCTTCAGAATGCCGATATTGCCCGCCGCGAGGCAATGCCGATTTGTCAGGATACCGGCCTGGCCGTGTTGTTTGTCGAGATGGGACAAGATGTTCACATCGTCGGTGGCGATCTAAAAACTGCCCTTGAGGAAGGGGTCAGACAGGCTTACGCGGAAGGATATTTGCGCAAATCCCTTTGTGATCCGCTCACCAGGGAAAATACGCGGGACAACACGCCCGCTGTCATCCACATGGATATCGTGCCCGGCAATCAAGTAAGAATCATCGCCATGCCCAAAGGCGGCGGCAGCGAAAACATGAGCGCGGCCCGAATGCTGACCCCTTCGGCGGGAATCGACGGCATTAAAAAATTCGTCATGGAAACGGTGGAAAAAGCCGGCGCCAATCCCTGCCCCCCGATTATTGTGGGCATCGGTATCGGTGGATCACTGGAGCAAGCCTGTATTCTCGCAAAAAAAGCGCTTTTAAGGCCGGTAGGGGAAAAGAATACATCCGATGAACGCCTGACTCAACTGGAAAAAGAGCTCTATGCGCGGGTTAATGAATTGGGAATAGGTCCCGCGGGTTTGGGAGGCAGGGTGACAACCCTTGCCGTTCACGCTGAGATGATGCCCTGTCACATTGCCTCGCTTCCGGTAGCCGTCAATATCCAATGCCACGTCTCCAGGCATTCAGAAGAAACGCTATGAGCAGTATGATCTCCGTAGATGAAAAAATCCCCATCCATGTCGAAACGCCGCTTGCGCCCCGGCTCTGTGCCTCTTTGCGCGCAGGCGATCTGGTGCACTTGAGCGGCGACGTGTATACCGCCCGCGATGCGGCGCACCGCCGTATGTTTGACGCGATCACCAAGGGCTACCCCCTGCCTATCAATTTAAAGACAGCCACCCTTTTTTATGCCGCTCCGTCGCCTACCCCGGAAGGCAAGGTGATCGGCTCTATAGGTCCGACGACGAGCTACCGGATGGATGTATTCACGCCGGCATTACTCGAGCATGGACTCAGAGGGATGATCGGCAAGGGCAACCGTTCACCGGAAGTCGTGG
>CAYGNV010000243.1:0-4053 GCA_964351355.1 uncultured Smithella sp. | reverse complement strand
CGCCGCCCGAAGAAGGCGGCAAACGCCTCTTTGGCTTCCGGCGCTTGCAGCATGGCGCTGAAGTGTTTGTTTTCTTGCATCATCTGAGTGGTGACGGCATCGGCGTGACGCGCCTTCATCAGGCTCTTGGTGGTGCGCAAAGACGACGGTGGCAGTGCGGCAAGCTTTTCCGCCTGCGCGTAAGCATAGGGTAGCAGTTCTTCTTGCGTCAACACTTTATTGACCAGTCCCGTATCGAAGGCTTCTTTGGCGGAAAAGGCTTCGCCAAAAAACAGCAGCTCGGCGGCGCGCTGATAGCCCATAAGTTGCGGCAAAAGTTTGCTTGAGGCAAATTCCGGGCACAAACCGAGTTTGGCAAAAGGCATCGAGAATTTGGCATTATCCGCCGCATAAATTTGATCGCAATGTAAAAGCATTGTGGTGCCGATCCCGATGGCCGCGCCTGCCACAGCGGCGATGACCGGCTTGGCAGCCCCGCTGAGATTGCGCATAAATTGCGCCACCGGTCGATCGATGACATCCTCTTTGTTGTTCATAAAGTCTTCCAAGTCGTTCCCCGCAGAAAAAATATCCGGCTTGCCGCAAAATAATATTACACGCACAGCCTTATCTTCTTCTCCATCCTTGATGGCATCCGCCATCATTTGATACATGACGGATGTAATCGAATTTTTCTTTTCCGGCCGGTTAAATTCTATTTTGAGGATGCCGTTTCGTTTACTTGTTAGAATATCCATATACTCTCCCTCTGATATAACAGTGTGTGCAACCCACGGTGGGGGCTTGCAATGACAGCTAAAGGAAAAAGTGCAGAATTAAGATGGTTGTCAGGCCCTCATCAGGAAGAGATGCACAGCCTTTCGCTGAATTTTTCGGGGCTGAACTGGTATTCCTGTGTGCCATAGCACTCTACGGAAAAGGAGGCGCAAACGCTGCCCATCCTGGCGGACTGCTCGATATCCTTACCCTGAACCAGGCCGCTTATAAGGCCGCCCCGGAACGAGTCTCCTGCGCCGGTGGGGTCAACCACCTGGCTTGCCTTGCTTGCAGGAATACGCACCTCGTCGTCTCGCGTACAGAGCTGCGATCCCGTTTCTCCCAAGGTGGTGATGATAGCACCTGCGCGGCTCAGTAATGTCTTTTTATCTAACCCGGTCTTGCTCATAATCAGTTCCAGCTCATAATCATTGGTTATCAGTATCCGGCATCCCTCTATTGACTGGATCAGGTCTTCTGCATCCAGCATGGGCAAGGCTTGCCCCGGGTCGAAGATATAGCCGATACCCTTTGCCTTGCAAGCGCGCGGATAGTTCACCATATCATCAAGGTTGCCTGGCGAGACGATGAGAATGGTATCCTTCGGGTCGAGCTTGTCAAAATCCAGAGCAGAAGTATGCTGCATGGCGCCCGGGTGGAACCCGGTTATCTGGTTGTCTGCCCGGTCGGTGGTTATGTAGGCGCTAGCCGTGAAATCGTCCTCGATGATGCGGATTGACTCGGTAGAGATACCATTCCTGGCAAGCCTTTCGAAATACCGCTGGTAATCATGGCCAATAGCGGCGGAGATAACAGGTTTCTCGCCCATCAGGGTCAGTGCATAGGCGATGTTTCCCGCTGTACCGCCGAATTTTTCCTTCATGCTGTCCACCTGAAAACAGATGTTCAAGACATGTATCTTATCGGGAAGGATATGGTCTGAAAAATATCCGGGAAAGTTCATAATCCTGTCGTATGCCAGTGATCCGGAGACAATGATTTTCATAGCTGTACCCCTTTAAATTATTTCTGCTAAAACATACAGGATTGAGACTTTGGCTGTCAAGCCCATATGTGGTGTCGAGACAGGAGTAGATTCCGGACTGTTTGTCATCCTACTCATACTCGTGATTTTTTATGGCCGTTATCCGGCGCGCAGCAAAGAAGCTGTCCATCGAGTATATTGAGCGCCGCATCAATCGCGCTGTGACTGCCGAAGAGGATCAACTGATCGGCGGCTTCCAGAACAAAGTCGCCGGGCGGATGGGTAATGGTCTGGTCATGGCGAATGATGTTGATGATCATCGCGCCCGACTCCGCTTTCAGATTGACGTCTCTGATGCTTTTCCCGATATTCGGATTTCCTGCGGCGACATAATAGGTTTCAATGGTGCCCTGCGCCAGAATCTGACTGATCTGATCGAAGGCTTCCTGCGTATAACGGACTTCCCGGAAAACGCCGTAAGATTTATTGCGGATGATATTTCCCTGCGTCAAAATGATGCTGTTGGGAATGTGAAACATTTTTAAGACCCGGCTGAAGATTTGGATGGATGTTTCAAATTCTTCGGGAATAACGTCGCTGGCCCCCAGCGCCAGCAGATCCTCGATATCGGAAAGATATTTTGTGCGGACTATGACATGCAGATTCGGATTGATGGCCCTGGCATTGGACAGGCAGCTCTTGGTCAGAAATCGATCGGAGATGGCAATCACCATGACGCGCGCGGCCTCGACATTCGCACGTCTGAGGATTTCCACGTTGGACGCGTCGCCCCAGATCGTATTGTTATCGCCCTTGCTTTTCGCATTTTTTATTTTCGAATAATTAAGATCGATGATGACATAATTAATCGCGGTATCTTTGAGTACGCGGACGAGGTTTCGGCCGTTAAGGCCCATGCCGCAGATAATCACATGGTTGGAGGCGTTTGTGCAGGAATCCGGTTTGACGTCCTGTGCGGGATCAAAAATGTTTCTGCGGGCTAATACATAGTAAACCAGCGAAACGAGCAGTGGCGTCACGATGAATGTCAAAACGGACGCGCTGATAAAGGTCTGATAGATATAATCGGAAATGATGCTGCTTTTAAAGCCCTGAGAAGCCAGGACAAATGAAAATTCACCAATCTGTGAAAGCAGCACGCCCGAAAGCAGCGCGACGCGCAGGGGGTATTTCTGCAGTTTGACCAGGCCGAAGACGATTGCCGCCTTAATCACAATAATGACCAGAGAGGTCAAAAGAATATAGCCGGTATGCGCCCGAAGAAAATCAAGATTGAGGATCATGCCGAACGAGACAAAGAAAACGGATAGGAAGACGTCCCGAAACGGGTTGATGTCGCTGATGATTTGATGTGTGAAATCCGTGTCGGACAGCGCCAGTCCCGCCAGAAAGGCGCCGATGGCGAGCGAAAGGCCCAGGGATTCGGTGATCCAGGCAATGCCCATGGTGATGACGACGGATGTGATGACCAGCACGTCGCGCATGTTCATGGCGACCAGCCGCTCCAGGATCAGGGGAACGACGTAGCGGGCGGTAGCCAGAATGACGCCAATGATCAACATGGATTTCGTCAGTTTCCAGATGATCATCAGAGCGTCGGGCCCGCTTTCACCGGCCAGAAAAGGGATGAGCAGCATCATCGGCACGACCATCACATCCTGAAACAGGATGACGCCGATGGAAATCCGGCCCTGCGGCGCATCTTCGTCCGACCGGTCTTTGAGGATTTTGAGCACCAGGGCCGACGAGCTGTGGGCCAGAATGAATCCGATAAAAATGGACTGGCTGACGCTCATCTGCATCGCCAGCCCGATGCACACACCCACGATAAATGTACACAGAAGCTGCAGGCCGCCCGTCAGAAGAATTTCCGACAAATGCTTTAAAAAGCGGGAAAGTTGAATTTCGATGCCGATGGTGAAAAGCAGAAAGGCCACGCCGATTTCCGCCAGAAACTGAATCCCGGCCGTATCGTCGATCAGCCTCAGGCCAAAAGGACCGATGATAATGCCGGTGATGAGAAATCCGATAATGGAGGGTAGTTTGATTTTATTGAAGACGTAGATAACCGGAATGGAAAAAAATTTTAGTCCGTCCACAGGCATTCCTGTTATCTGAGGTCAATGTTCAATGCCTGAAGATGGGCAAGCTCGCGCCGCCCATCTTCAGAATTTCTTGTTCTCCTTTCCGAGTATTTACCATTGATGACAAATTTTTCCAAGAAAACATCTTGCTTTCTCCTCAGAAGGAGAGAAGAACAAAAGTCGTGCCGCTTTCTGCAAAGCACAGAA
>CAYGNV010000242.1:0-4090 GCA_964351355.1 uncultured Smithella sp. | reverse complement strand
CCGTAAACGTCGCGGTAAACGTCGCAGATCTCCTGCTGGGTCGCCAAGTTCTTGACCGCCTCAATGCAATACGGCATCACGTTTGCGCCGGTTTTACATGCCGTGCGGATATCGGTAAGCGATTGTCGCACAGCGTGGTTGTTCCGTTTACGGCGGACATTCTGAAGTCTTTTGATCTGTTCTTCGCCCATTTTTTCATCGATCTCCACCAACGGCACCGCGTGCTGCGCTTCCGTAACATACTTATTGACACCGACCATGATTTTTTCTTTGGTTTCAATCTGCCGCTGGAATTTATAGGCCGCGTCCGCGATTTCCATCTGGGGGAAGCCCTGTTCAATGGCGGCGATCATGCCACCCATGGCATCGATTTTTTCGATGTATTCCCATGTCTTTTCCTCGATTTCATTGGTGAGGGATTCGACAAAGTAGGAACCGGCCAGCGGATCAATGGTGTTGATCACGCCCGTTTCTTCCGCCAGAATCTGCTGGGTGCGCAAAGCAACTTCCACGGCGTGTTCGGACGGCAGGCAAAGAACTTCATCCAGGGAGTTGGTGTGCAGGGACTGTGTTCCGCCCAAAACGGCAGCCAGCGCCTCGACCGTGGTTCGGACAACGTTGTTGTAGGGCTGCTGCGCGGTCAGCGAACAACCGGCGGTTTGAACGTGAAAGCGCATCCAAAGCGAGCGGGGATTCTTTGCACCGAAGCGATCGCGCATGACTTTGGCCCAGATGCGGCGCGCGGCGCGGAGCTTGCTGACTTCTTCAAATAAATCGATATGCGAATTAAAAAAGAAAGACAGGCGCGGAGCAAAATCATCCACGTCCATTTTTTTGCGGCGAATAACGTCTTCGATGTATTCAATGCCGTCTCTGAGCGTGAAGGCCAGCTCTTGCACTGCGGTGGCGCCCGCTTCCCTGATGTGATAGCCGCTGATGCTGATCGTGTTCCATCGCGGAACATATTTCGTTCCGAATTCGACCGTATCGCTGATAAGCTTAACGGAGGGTTCCGGCGGGCACATGAACGTCTTTTGCGCGATGAATTCTTTGAGCATATCATTCTGAATGGTGCCGCCGATTTTGTTAAGCGGCACACCTTTGATGTCGGCCGCAGCGCAGTACATGGCCCACAAGACAGTGGCCGGGGGATTGATTGTCATGGAGGTGGTTACCTGATCCAGCGGAATGCCGTCGATTAGCGTCAGAAAATCCTCCAGCGTGTCAATGGCCACTCCGCACTTGCCCACTTCACCCAGGGATCTGGGCGAGTCGCTGTCATACCCCATGAGCGTTGGAAAATCGAAGGCGGTGCTGAGTCCCGTCTGTCCCTTGCGCAAAAGCATCTGCCAGCGGGCATTGGTGTCCTGTGCGCTGCCCATGCCGGAAAACATGCGGAAGGTCCAAGGTTGCCCGCGATAGCCGGTGACCTGGTTGCCGCGCAGATAGGGAAATTCACCCGGTGCGCTGATGTCGCGGGCAAAATCCATGTCCTTTAAATCGTCGGGTGTGTAAAGTCTTTTGATGTTCAGATCGGAAACAGTTGCGAAACGTTCTTTCTGATCGGGATTATCCTTCAGCGCCTTTTGGACTTCCTTTTGCCATTTTCCGGTTAGTTGTTGAGATGTCTTTTGTGTTTCATCCGAGAAATACAATTTAACCCCCTGTTGTTTTGAGTTGTTGATAGGGAAACCACAATAGGATTGCCAGTTAAAAAATTAGCTTGGACTAACGCAGATGTTCTGTTTTTGTCAAGAAATATTAAGGGTTGGGGGATGCTTTCACCAATAAAAAACGCTCCGGGACACAGAGTGTCCGGAGCGCTTTTCTTTGGTTTTAAATGAACGGCTATGCCGCTCTGACGTTTTCCGCTTCCAGGCCTTTTTTGCCCTGGACAACGTCAAAACTGACCTGCTGGCCCTCATTCAGCGTCTTGAAGCCACTGGACTGAATCGCGCTGAAGTGCACGAAAATGTCCGTGCCGCCCTCTTGCTCAATGAAGCCGAAGCCTTTGCGTTCGTTGAACCACTTTACTTTACCTTCTGACATAGTACTAATCCTCCTTTCTCAAAATTTCCTAAGTCGAATTATCACTGTGGCAGAAACAAAAAGGCCGCCAAATTAAAAGTACTCAGGCGGCCGACCTTGCGCTTTATTATGACACCATTCAACTTATTCCTTCGCTTTTTTCTGTATGACCCGCGAAGTTGAACGCACCCTAAGATAATTATCCGCAATAGTCAAGCGTTATTTTTTAAATAATTTGTTGTGCTTAATTTTTCTCCCAAAGCATGCTATGACTGATTGCAGGGAAGATCAGCCTGCCCGGTGTGTAACCTAACCACCCAGATGTGCGCGATTACGGGAATCCGGGCGACTGTTTTCCGTGTTGACGAAACGCTCCGGGGCATTATATTGGATCGAATAGAAATGCTTGCCGGCGTTAAAAAATATTGAAGGAGTAAATTTGATGACGATCCCTGAAAATCGTCCCGCCAAATTCGGCGGGGCAGCGCGTTATGTTCTTGATGATGAACTGGCTAAAATTGTGAATATTTCTATGGCTCTGGAAATGCCGCTTTTGCTCAAAGGCGAACCGGGTACCGGTAAAACCATGCTGGCACACGCCATCGCCGAATCGCTTCGCATGCCGCTCATTGTCTTAAATGTCAAATCCAGCATGAAACTGATCGACGCCCTGTATCAGTACGACACCCTGACCCGTCTGAATGACAGCCGCTTTGCCGATTCCGGCCGAAATGTGAGCAATATCGAAGAGTATATCAAGATGGGCAAAATCGGTCAGGCGTTTGTCGCCGAAAAAAAGGTGGTGCTGCTCATTGACGAAATCGACAAAGCCGATACGGACTTTCAGGACGACATGCTCGATATTCTGGATCAGATGCAATTTGACATTATGGAAATCGACCGGACAATCAAGACGAAAAACCGGCCCGTGATCGTCATTACCTCCAACGCGAAAAAAGATCTGTCCGATCCTTTCCTGGGGCGCTGCAATTTCCATCATATTGCGTTTCCCGACCGTGATATGATGCGCAAGATCATCAGCGTGCACTTTCCGGATGTGAATAAAGACCTGACTGCCGCCTGTATGGACGCGTTTTATCGTCTGCGGGAGGTGCGCGGCGTGGAAAAGAAACCCGCCACACGAGAGCTGATTAACTGGATGCGGGCGCTCCAGGCCGACCCCGATTTTAACATCAAAAACCTGAAATCGCCTAATGTGCCTTTTTTAGGCGTATTGTTTAAGAAGAGCACCGACCTTTACCTGGCGTCACATCAGTAGAGCGAAAAATATGTTTGTTAATTTTTTCTATACGCTTCGTGACAAGGGAATTCCCGTGACCCCTACATCCTTTCTGCGCCTGCAAAAGGCGCTGGGGATGGGACTGATTTCGTCGCTGGAAGATTTCTATAGTGTGACCCGCAGCCTGCTGGTTAAAAGCGAACGCTATTTTGATATTTATGATCAGGCATTTGCCGTGGCATTCCGTGGTATGACGGATGTGGAGCCGACCGACGCGGAACTCTCCGATATGGTCAAGGCGATGCTCTCCGAATGGCTCAAAGATCCGGGTGGAATGGCCGACGCGCTGGGGCTTTCCGAAGAGCAGATCAAACAAATGACGCCCGACGAGCTGGTTGCTCATTTCTTAAAGCGCCTTAAGGAACAGACGGAAGCCCACCACGGCGGCAATCACTGGATCGGCACGCACGGCACTTCGCCCACCGGCCATTCCGGCACGCATCCTGGCGGCATGCGCGTGGGGGGAGAGTCGCGCAACAAATCCGCCATCAAGGTTGCGATGGAGCGACGTTACCGCGACTATTCGCAATCCGGTCCCATTACCGCGTCGCAGATTGGCGAGGCGCTCAAAAGGATCAAGCACCTTCAGCCCGCCGGGCCCAAGGATATTGTTAATATTGATGAAACGATTTATCGGACCATGCGCAATGCCGGGGAAATCGAAATCGTCTTCGACCGGCGTTTGACCGACCGGCTGAAAGTCAAGTTGCTCATTGATAACGGCGGATGGTCGATGGATCCGTATGTGGAGATTGTGCAGGT
>CAYGNV010000241.1:0-4127 GCA_964351355.1 uncultured Smithella sp. | reverse complement strand
CATAAATATCAATGATATGCGCGTCGCGCGACAGTTTCGATATTTCGTATTCCGCGGTAAACCCATAACCGCCGTGCAGATGCAGACCTTCGGTTGAACAGAAAATGGCCGCTTCTGCGCAGGTATTCTTCGCCAGTGACGCGTAAATGCCTGCATCTTTCGCTTTTTCCTGTATCTTGCAACAGGCTTTCATCAGTGACAAATCCGCCAGTTCAACTTTTTTCCACATGGTGATGAGCATATCCCGGGCCACCGGCAAATCACAGAGACGCCGGCCGAATTGTTTGCGTTCGCGGGTGTAGGCCAGCGTCACGTCCAGCGCCCTTTTCGCCAATCCCAGACCGATGGCCGCGACCATCGGACGCGCAAAATCGAGCACATCCACAATATATTTAAAACCGAAACGCCGATCCCCGATAATCTGATCGGGCCCAATGATGACATCCTCAAAGGTAACGCTGGCCGTGTTGGACAGTCTTTGCCCCAGTTTATCTTCCGGCTTGCCGATGATAATTTTGCCGCCGGTGGGCAAATTAATCTCCCGTGTGGCATTTCCGATATCGGGAAGATCGGCGGATGTCACATGCGGAACGGGAATAACCACGCAGGCCATGAAATTGCTGGTGGACTTGCCAACTTTGCATAACACGGTGAATTGAGACGCATAAGACGCGTTGGTAATAAAACACTTGGAACCGTTTAACACGTAAGTGCCGTCGTCACGCTTCGCGATAAAGCTGGTCATCATAGAGTTGTCGGAACCGGCGCCCGATTCGGTCAAGCAAAAAGATGCCAGAAGCGGCTTTTCGACAAAGGGACGCAGAAACCGTTCTTTTTGTTCTTCGGTTCCGTGCTGGCTGATCACAACGTTGGCCAGATCGTTACACATGGCGGAGGTGGAAATGCCCGTATCGCCGTATGATATTTCCTTGATGATCAGAGCCGACGAAAACACATCAACATCAAACCCCTTGATTGATTCCGGAATGCACAAATTGATCACGCCTATTTCCCAGGCCCTATGGATGATTGTCCACGGAAAGCGATGCGCCTTTTCCATCTCCAGGATATGGGGTGTAATTTCATTTTTCACCAGCTTGCGCACGGTCTCCAGATACAACAATTGATTTTCACTGTAACGTAAATCCATAGCCTGCCTTTCGCTTCCCTCTTGATTAAAAAAGTTGTTGCCTGTTGATTGTTCAAGTTTTTGTAAATATTTTTTCCGCCGCCGCAAGCCCTGTAATGGACTCGCAAACAACGCCGATGGTTTTAAAAAAGTCGCGCAGCGGACGTCCCGGACCGATTTCATAAACCTCGGCAGCGCAGTTTGCCAATGCCTGCATATTATGGCGCCATAATACGGCATTGGAAAGTTGACTGACCAGATTGTTTATAACCGCGTTAAGGGATCCCGCATGAAATGATCCCTGATAATTGGAAGTAACGCGGGGAGCATTTTGAACATTAAATGATTTGCCGAATTTTCTCAGGGTTCCGGCAAAAGGCTCTTCAATTTTCCGCATAAATCGGCTGTGGAAAGGCGCGCTGACCTTGAGCTGCACAAACCGGTACGTTTTAGGCGCCGCAAATAATTCCCTGCACCGATCTTCCGCCCGGGGCAAAGCGGAGGCATCTCCGCTGATCACTACCTGATTGGGGGAGTTGATATTGGCGACATCCACCGGCAAATCCGTCAGCATCGCCTTCAAGGCCTGGACGTCTATTCCTTCGGATATCACGGCCGCCATCGAACCGACACCCACCGGAACGGCTTCCTGCATCAGCTTGCCGCGTGTCCGAACGATTTGTACCGTTTCGGCAAAAGGCATGACACCCGCGGCCACCAGCGCCGTGAACTCACCCAGAGAATGGCCGCCGAAATAGTCGGCTTTAAATCCGTATTTTTCAGCAAGGCCCCTGAGCATGGCTACTTCGGTGGTCACAAGACAGGGCTGCGTATATTCAGTCAGGTTCAATCTGGCGTCTTCATTAAAACAAATCGCCGCAACATCCAATCCCAGGGCGTCCGCCGCTTCTTCATAGGTTTGACGGCACACAGGAATTTGATCATAAAACTCTTTCCCCATCCCCTGCTTTTGCGATCCCTGTCCCGGAAAAACAGCCACCGTTCCTTTCATTTCGTTCATCTTGATTCTCCAAAACAATGCTTAAAAGTACCCATTATTTAACACCAAACAACTGCCCGCGTAAAAGCACAATCCGTGCCATGAAGGTATTATTTCAACATAAGAGCCAGAAGCATGAATCCATTTACCATTTACGACGCCAACAGTGGAACATTTACTATTTATTCTTGTTTTGACGTGTAATTTGCTTTGCACTGCGAACAGATTTTCGCGCCGAAGGAGTCATGCTTTCTGCACACTGAAACTGAAGTTGACAATCTATTGCCTTATGGTACACAGTTATTAAAACGAAGATCAGACTATGTCAAGTCGAAATTATGTCGCATTTTTCAAGAAAATTTTATAATCGCCCCACGCTGGAAGTCGCGCGCGACCTTTTGGGGAAAAAACTGATCCGGCGGATTGACGGCACGGCGTTATCCGGAATCATTGTCGAGACAGAAGCCTATTGCGGAACAAATGACAGCGCCTGTCACGCCCACCGGGGCCGAACCTCGCGCAACGCCGTGATGTTCGGCCCGCCGGGATTCGCCTATGTGTATTTTACGTACGGCATGCACTACCTGTTGAACCTGGTAACCCAGGAAGAAGGCAATCCCTGCGCTGTGCTGCTGCGGGCGATTGAGCCGCTTTCGGGTCTTGCCGAAATGCGGGCGCGTAGAAAACGGCACGGAAAAGAACTGACCAACGGCCCCGCCAAACTGTGTCAGGCGCTGGCAATTGATAAATCCTTCAACGGCTGGGATCTGACAAAAGGCTCGCAATTGTGGGTGGAAGACTATCAAACAGTTGAGTCCCAGTCCATCATATCCACGCCCAGAATCGGCATTGATTACGCCCGCAAGGAAGATCGCGAAGCACTTTGGCGGTTTCTGATTAGAGCTTAATCATCCCCCGTCCGTTTTTGCATTTTTTCTTCCAGATAGAGCTCCGGAAATAATTTCCAGATGGCCAGGAAGAATGAAGCGATTACCGGGCCAAGGACAAACCCTGAAAATCCGAAAACGGCGATGCCTCCCAGTGTGGATAGAAAAATCAACATCGAATGCATCTGGATGTCTTTGCCCAACAGAATCGGGCGCAACAGATTATCCACGGAGCTGACCACAACCGCTCCGAAAACCAGAATGGTAATTCCCTGCCAGATGTGACCCAAAAGCAACATGATGATGCCGGCCGGCGCCCAGATAATTGCATTGCCGATGGCCGGCACAATGGAAAGGCCGATCATCAGCACGCCCCAGATCAGAGCGCTTTCAATGCCCGTGATATAAAAAATCAGGCCGCCCAGCAATCCCTGAATGCCTCCAATGACAAGGGTAAACTTCAGCGTGGCCTTCGATGTAACAAGGAACCCGGAAATGAAGGTATTGATATGACGCTGCTCGACAGGCAGATAATGGCTGATGGTATCGATCAGCTGGCTTCCATCACGCAAAAAATAAAACAGACAGTAAAGCATCACGGCAAACTCAATGAAAAAAAGAATCGTATTTTCCGTGAAGGCGGACAGGTTCTTAACAAAGAAATTGGCAACAGCTTTTAAAAGCTCAACGGATTTATCCGTTATAAATTGTTGATTCAGGTCGAAACGCGCCAGGAGCGGGTGTTGGCTCAAAGAGTTGAACATGCCGGTGATCGAATTCATCCAGGAACTGCTTTTGGAATTAATCGAGTTGTATATGTCAAGAGATTCGCCGACCAGCAAAGTGAGGATTAATCCGACCGGCAAAATTAACGTGACCAGCACAGCCCCAAGTGTGAGACCGGCGCACAGATTGGGTCTTTTGAGCTTTCGATACAGCCACCGGTGTAATGGAGTAAAGATCGCGGCCAGCAAAACCGCCCAGAAAATCGCGAAGAAAAAAGGCTTCAGAATGTAACCGAAAAAGAATGTAACGATTCCCAGCATAAGAAAAAAGATCAACTTGGGAAAACCGGCAAACGGTTTATCAAACATGGGTCGCCTCCTGAGGG
>CAYGNV010000240.1:0-4137 GCA_964351355.1 uncultured Smithella sp. | reverse complement strand
CCTCAACCAAATAGCGATGCCCCTTGGGCGGCATGAGGCGTCCGACCGACGTTATAAGTCGTTGCCCCGGCAAGGCAAAAAGAGAGGGCAGCCATTCCGGGTTCGCCAGGGTGCCGTGAATCGCTTCAACATCAATCCCATTGATGATGATTTGGATTTTTGACGGCGCCAGATGAAAGACGCTCTTCAGTTGTTCCGCCACATCATCGGACACCGCGACCACTGAATCCGTCAGATGATAAAGCATCCGGGTCACGCCGATGCGAAAATAATTTCGGAAATCGCCGGCTTTTCGCTCCGGCAGCAAAGCCGGATAATGTACGGTGGAAATCACCCGATCGGCGCGATACAGCCACCCCGCCGGAATACCCGTAAATTCCGCATCCGACAGGTGGCAATGCACCACATCCACTTTATGCTGTCGGCAAAGAGCAATGATATCTCTGACGTTTTTATAAAAATAGAGCATAAAATCGTATGGATTATAAATGCTGGGCCTGGTCCTGTTGAAGCAATGGACAGCCACCCCTTTCGATTCGATCCGGGCCTTGATGGTTGTATCGGGTTGAATCACGCAGACAAGGGTCTGATATGCGGATTTTGGTGTTTTTTCGGCCAGCAGAACCAGCAATTCCTGAGCGCCGCCAACATTAAGCGCATCAATCACATGCAGGATTGTCCTTTTTCTGCCCAGCATTTTATCCACCGTCATCCCAATATTTTATAGACTTTCTGGGGTACGGGGAACTTGCGATCGTTCAAAATAACTCCGATCGAATCAATCCCGAATTTTTGAAGTTTATCGATAGCCACTTTGCTGACTTCATACCGGGAGACTCCATATCGGCATACCAGGAGCGTCATGTCAACGGCTTTTGCGAATTCAATCATGACGGGGCTGCTGATCAGGGGTTGGCCGTCTATGATCGTTACGTCGAAATTGGTCCTGCAAAATTGCAGCAGGCGCTCGATGGGTTCGCGCGAGAGCATACTGCTGCCGATATTTTTCGCGACTGTTCCGGCTCCGGAAGGCAGCAAATAAAGTCCCGGGTACTCGGTTTGCACAACCAGCGATGCGATGTCCTTTTTCTCGGCGACAAATGAATAAACCCCTGGAAGATTTTGAATATTGGGGATAGGCGTATGTCTCAGATTCGTATCGACATAGAGAACCTTCATGCTGTACTCTTTAGACAAAAACATTGCCAGATGAAAGGCAATCAGCGTGGCTCCCTCTTTCCCGGACGATCCGCAAATCATGAGAGCCTGAACATTTTGTCTTGTCTCAAGCATGATGTTGGCCCAGCAATCCGAGAGGCTATAGTGCATTTTGGAAAGCAGTGCCGGATAGGGGGTGGTCAGCTTGCCCGGGATCCGCGGGATGAATCGGGCTCTCGTCGGTTTTGTCGGAGCCTGGGGTTCCGGTTCCCGGGCCGGAGCACTCTGGTTGGTGACAGGCTGCGGCTTGCTGCTCCTGTAAGGCGCATCTTCCAGAAAACCGGAGTCCGCAGGCTTCGGTGGATGGCCGGGCCATTCAGATTGCGGATTAGCAGAAACCTTTTCTCTGTTCTTATGTTTGGAATATACCTCTTCCCATATATTCATGACGGACCCCTTTATCTTTTATCTTTTCACAACCTGGCTTTTAATTCCTTTTCTCTGAAGTTCCTGCTGCAGGGCATCTGCATCGGATTTTTTTTCATAAGCGCCCAGATACAGTCGAAAGAGGTTCCTTCCCTTCTGGATTGCATATGGAGAATACCCGGATTGCTTTAATTTTTCGAATATATTTATTCCGTCCATTTCACTCGAAAATTCAGCCACCTGGCAGGCGTACTCGGTTTTTTGAACAGTGGCGTTGGCCAGTTTATAAGTCGCCTTTATTTTTTTTGCCTGTTCTTCGGTTGAATAAAAGCCGATATAGATGCGCCACAACGTCCCCATATTACCCAAATCCGTTCTCACGAGATAGGGCGTCAGTCCCAATTGCCTTATTTCAGATATTTCCTGAAAAGCCATTTCCTGCTGCTGATAGCTTGAAGACCGGAGGGAAAAAGGATGGAAGGGAAACGGTTCGCGCGCTCCTGCAAAAGCGGGTTCGCTGCTGGAAGGCTGCTTGGTCTGCGTACCGCCAGCCTGTTTCGGAGGAACATCGGTTGGCGCAGAGGTCATCGCCTCCGCGTGGGTTGCGGGCGCCGGTTTTTCACCGGACGGTTTATCGGTCGTCTCTTCGCGCAGGGTTGGAATGACCACGGCGCCTTTTTCCGCAGGAATTACGACTGCGGGGTTTTCAGATTGTTCAAAGGTGTTTTGCTGCGGCTCTGAGGTCGTCGGCGAAAACAAATTGATGATCTTGTTACCATCGATGAAATTCTGGTATAGCCAGGAACCGGCCAGTATCAGCAGGATAATAACAACAGTCCATATCACGAATTTTTTGATCTTCCTGCCAGAAGCCGAAACTTTGGGAGGGGCCATTTCCGGATGGTACTCGCCTGTATCGGCCGTCGCATAAACTGAAGTCTGCCTGGCGGCATTGCCTGCTGGGAGATCTTCTGAAAAGGTGATGGCGGTTTGTGCTTTATCCTTCGAATCGGCACCCGTTTCAGCTTCATTCACAACAGCATCCCCTTCGGCCTCTGCGTTGGTTCCCGCCAGGGTGCCTTCAACCAATTTTTGGGCATCATCCACAACGGCCGGAGGGATTTGAATCAATCGATTTGAGGCGCCAATCAGCATACAGGTATCGCTGATGTTGTTGATCAGGCGCGGAACGCCTCCGCTGTATTCAAAAATCTTTTTAATCGTTTCGTCAGGAAAAGCGGCGCCGGTGGCGCCGGATTTCATCAGTCGAAAATAGATATAATTTTTTGTATCCTCCAGGCTGAATCTGGCTAGATGGCACCGTCTTTTAATTCGTTGATTGAGTGAGCTTAAGGCCGGCGTTCTCAGATCCTGCAAAAATGATGGGTGGCCCACAAAAACCATGATTACCGGAAAAAACTCGTTATGATTAAATGTGGATAGATACTTCAATTTGGTCAGGATGGCCGCGTCCAGCTCATGGGCGTCATCAATAATCAGATAAAACCGGGAATGATCGGCATCACCCCTGAAGCGATCATAAATCATATCCTGAAGAATCTCTTCATCTTCAGGAGTCGTGGTCATTCCCAGACTGGAGGCCATCCGCCGCAAGATTCCGCCATAGCCTTCGTTGGACGTGGGAATATATAAGACCCGAGGCACTCCTTTTTCCTTTAAAACCTTAATCAGCCTGAGGCACAGCAGGGTCTTGCCCATGCCGTATTCGCCCGTCAGCAAGAGAAAAGGCTCCTGGGTATCGATGCCGAAGAGCAGATAATACCAGGCTTCCTTATGCGTATCCGAGATAAAAAAAGTATCCGTGTTGGGGTGTGTGCTGAAAGGATCGGTTTGTAAATGATAATAATCTTTATACATGGTTTTTTATCATCCTCATTCGTGACTGGGGCCCTCTTGCCGGCGATGGAGCAAGCAGGCTCGATTCCACGGAACGTTTATACAGACCATCCGCAATTCCTGCAAACAAAAAAGGGACAGCATTGACAAAAATATTGTTTGAGGGCTCGACAAACAGGTTATTGTTCAGATAAACACACCAGATCGCAAAGATGGTGATACGCAGGTTGTTCCCCATAATCCCTGTATCGGGTAATTTCCCGGCCAGTTGCATCAATCGGCGCAGGGTAAGAAAAATAAGTGTCAGATAGGCCAGAATGCCCGGGATTCCCAGTTCCGTCGCAATTCCCAGCAGATGATTGTGTTGAAATGTGCCTCTCGATTCTTCAATAATAAACGGAACAGGTCCCTTGTACGTTTGTGAAGAGGAGGCTGAGGGAATAAACTGGCCAAGTCCGACACCCGCTATCGGGTTTTCGGAGAACAAAAAATAAGACTGGTTCAACAAGGCCATCCGGATACCCACTTCTTCAGCCTGGGCAACGCCGCCCTCCCGTCTGTCTGTGGAGAGCAATCGGGGAGAGTTTACAATTCCCACGATCAGGATGACCGCGAGCGGCAGTGCAATCAATTTCCATTTTGAGAACGACGTCTTGTACCATCCCAGAAAAATAAACAGCGTAATGAGCAGACCCA
>CAYGNV010000239.1:3071-4137 GCA_964351355.1 uncultured Smithella sp. | reverse complement strand
TCGTATCCGGCGGGATGGACATCAGGATTGTATCGTAGGATTTACCGTCCAGGAAGCGAAAAAAAACGGGTTGATACAGATAAAGCAGGGCCAGCAGGACGGTGAAAAGGGCACTGGCGATTGCGATGGCAGGACGGCCCTTTTCCGGTCTGTGGAGGATCGTTTTCCAGGATGCGGGAATCGTCAACGGCGTGGTCTCCTCAGGGCTATCGTATCGTCACCTCGACCCGGCGATTTTTCGGCTCGGCAACCTCGTCCGCGGTTTTGACAAGCGGGTTGTCTTCCCCGTGTGAATCGGTCGTAATGACAAGGGGATCAACGCCCATTCCAACAAGTATCTCTTTAACCCGTTGCGCCCGATTGAAGGAAATTTCATAGTTTATCTCTTTTGTCCCCACGGTGTCGGAGTGTCCGACGACGCTGATATCGGAGGATTTTCTCTTGTTCACGGTTGTGGATATCTCCGGAAGCTTTTTTTCGGACTCTTCCGTCAAATCCGCACCGCCGGTTTTGAAGTTGAGGATATATGTGACCGGCTGCAATGGCTGCGCCGAGAGGGCTGCCCCGAAAATATTTTGAATCTCTTTTTCTTCCATCGGCCGGGACGGCGCTGGCGGCGTTGCCTGATCTTTAACCTCTGTCACATGTCCCGGTTTATCAATCAAAAGGGTTCCCCCCTTATTTTCAACCGCGATGTGACCTGTTTTGCCATCCGGGTCGGGCATCAGAACGAAGAGGTTTCTCTTCGGTGCGGAACAGGCCGTGAGAACAAAAATCATCAGGATGGTGATAAGAAATATCGCTTTTGATTTCATGGCTTTACCTCCGCATTACCCATCAGGAGAGGCTTGGGTCCGCTTGATACCTTCTTATCATTTTCCTCGAGAGACCTTGTGCCGGGTGGTTCCTCCTCATCAATCCTTACGAGGAACTTTGTTCCGCGAAAGCCCACATTGGCCACAGGAGTGAGAAACCGCACCGACGCAGGGGAGAGTTTCGCAATCACGCCGGAAAGATAGGCCGCCGTACCTTTGAGCATCCTGGTCACAATGGAAAGCTTTCCCTG
>CAYGNV010000239.1:0-2971 GCA_964351355.1 uncultured Smithella sp. | reverse complement strand
TTTCTCGCGATTTCACTATCAGATGCGGCCATCGCGGACGTACCTGCGAAAAGGAGCAATACGGATAACCGCAGGGCACGCCCAAGGAGCGCGCCTTTCCGAATGGACGGCTGTTCGGGATGGAAGAGATTCCTTAAAAATTGTTTAAGTTTCATTGTTCTGCCCGCCTTCAAATTATTTTTTGCCAATTTCATGGAGAACAAACTTTCTTGCTTTTCATGGAAGTAGTATAGGAATTTCGAGCTTGTATGTCAACTAAAACTGTACATCCCGCCCAAATCCAGTTGACATATGAACCTTCTCTTCATATACTCCCGCAACAAAAAATTAATGCTTTATCCATAACGAGGAGAGAAGTAAAAAATGAAAGAGAACTTATACGAATATTTGGCTGGCAACGAGTATCCGGGCCGCGGCATCTGCATCGGGAAAACGCCCGGCGGAAACAAAGCCATGGTTGCATACTTTATCATGGGCCGCAGCGTCAACAGCCGTAATAGAGTGTTTGATCCCATTGATGGCGGCATCCGTACCAAGGCCGCCGACCCTTCCAAAATGACGGACCCGCACCTGATTATTTACAACCCCGTGTTGACGCTTGCCGGCACGACGATTGTGACCAACGGCGACCAGACTAACACTATCCGCGATTTTATGGTCACGAACGGTTTTCCGGGTTACAACTTTGAAGCGGCCCTTAATACCCGCACCTTTGAGGACGACGGGCCCAACTGGACGCCCCGCATTTCCGGCGTGGTGGACATGCGCACAGGCCGCTACAAGCTCAGCATCTTGAAGAGCTGCGACGGCGACGATAACAGCGCGCAACGCTTTACCTTTGATTATCCAGAGCCCCTGGTCGGCTGCGGACATTTTATCAGCACCTACAAGTGCAACGGCAACCCGATTCCCAGTTTTGCAGGCGAACCGTTGCGTGTTGCCATCGATGAGGAAACCCCAGACCTTTATGCAGCCAAGCTGTGGGAAGCCCTGAACGAGGACAACAAGGTGAGCCTCTTTGTGCGCGCCATTGACCTTGCGACCCAGGCGTACGAGGACGTCATCATCAACAAATACAAAACGGTGGAGGGATAATCCATGAAAGAAATACAACTGAAATACGGCTGCAACCCCAACCAGAAGCCTGCCCGGATCTTTATGGCGGACGGCGGCAATCTGCCTGTTGTCGTCTTGAACGGCAAGCCCGGTTACATTAACTTTCTGGATGCGTTCAACAGCTGGCAGCTCGTGAAAGAGCTGAAAGAGAATACCAGTATGGTTGCCGCAGCCTCCTTTAAACATGTCTCCCCCGCCGGCGCCGCCTTGGGCTATCCCTTAGACGACGTCCTGCGCAAGATGTATCACATCGATGCCGATATGCAACTATCCCCGCTTGCCTGTGCCTACGCGCGAGCGCGCGGCGCAGATCGCATGAGCAGCTTTGGCGACTGGATCGCGCTCTCCGACGTGTGCGACGTGCCGACGGCGAAGATCATTAAAAATGAAGTCACCGACGGCATCATCGCGCCGGGCTATGAGCCGGAAGCGTTGGAGATTTTAAAATCCAAGAAAGGGGGCAACTACAACGTGGTTTCCATCGCTCTCGACTATGTGCCCGTTTCTCTGGAGCATAAACAGGTGTACGGTATTACCTTCGAGCAGGGCCGCAACAGTCTGAAGATTGACAACAGCATGCTGGAAAACATGGTAACCGAGAACAAGACCCTGACCGATGCGCAGAAACGCGACCTGGTCGTTGCGCTGATCACGCTCAAATACACGCAGTCCAACAGCGTGTGCTACGTGCAGGACGGCCAGATTATCGGCGTGGGCGCGGGCCAACAGAGCCGCATCCACTGCACCCGCCTGGCCGGCCAGAAGGCCGACAATTGGCAGCTGCACCATATGCCCAAGGTGCTGGATCTGCCTTTCCGCGATGATGTTTCCAAGCCTAACCGCGACAATGCCATCGACGTTTACCTGGGCGATACGCCGGAGGACGCCATCGGCAACGGCGTTTGGGCCGAAACATTCACCCGCCAGCCCGAGCCTTTGACTGCGGCCGAAAGGAAGGCCTGGTTGAGCAAAGTCACGGGTGTGTCTCTGGGAAGCGACGCGTTTTTTCCCTTCGGCGACAACATTGAGCGCGCGCACCGCAGCGGCGTGACCGCCATTGTCGAGGCCGGCGGTTCCATCCGCGACCAGCAGGTGATTGACACCTGCAATAAATACGGTATTGCCATGGCCTTTTGCGGCCTGCGCCTGTTCCATCATTAAAAAAGAGGAGACGATTATGAAAGACGAATTAAAGGCAGTGATTAAAACAGATAAAGGAACGATTAATTTAAGACTTTTTGCCGAGCAGACGCCGATTACCGTCGGGAATTTTGTCAACCTGGCGCGGCGCGGATATTACAATAATCTGAAATTCCATCGCGTGATTCCCGATTTTATGATTCAGGGCGGCTGCCCCGCAAGCGACGGCCGTGGTGGGCCCGGCTATAAATTTCAGGACGAATTTGTAAAAGAACTGCGCCACAGCAAGCCGGGAATTTTTTCCATGGCCAACGCCGGACCTCAAACCAACGGAAGCCAGTTCTTTATTACCCATATTCCCACTGCTTGGCTCGACGGCAAACATACCGTGTTTGGTGAGGTGGTCAGTGACATGGATATGGAAATTGTCAATGCCATCGCGCAGGGTGACAAAATCCACTCCATTACGATCGAAGGTGACATTTCGGACCTGATGGAAAGCGTCAAGCCGATGGTTGATAAGTGGAATGCCGCACTGGATGCGAGTTTCCCCAAGCTGGCCAAAGTTCCGTCATAACACTTTCCAGATCGGTTGAAGACCGGAGAAATGATTGTGAGAAACGTGCAATTAGTTCCTGCACGGATGGTAGAGAAAGACGGCTCGATTAACTTCGGGACTTTTCGCACGCCGTTCAGGAATGCCAATATCCTGGAT
>CAYGNV010000238.1:0-4143 GCA_964351355.1 uncultured Smithella sp. | reverse complement strand
TGGGTTTGTACAGAAATTTCTTTCATGGAACACTCGCCTATTCAGCGGTGGCTTTAACGGCCGCGTAAATATCGCCGATGATCTCGCGGGAAATGACCTGCATGGCCTGGCTTGCGGCCTGACAGTATCCCCGGGGTGAAGAATCCTGCAAGGGTTCTTCGCGAACGTATTTCTTTTGAAACATCATCCTTTTGCCGGTTTCTTTTTCCCGTGAGTCTTGCATGGAGATAACGATACCAATGCGTGCCGTTTTAGGGTTTTTATCCATCCGCAGATAAAATTCTTCAATGCCGCCCGAGATGATAAATCGTCCTTCATCTGTTTCGTATCGGGAAAAGACGGCGCGGAAAAGGCCGCTCCCTCTCATGTCGCTAAGGAGGCTGTCGCCGATCATATCGGCCGGATTGACCGCCCAGCGGGAGTAATTAAAAGAATCAAGGCTGTAAGCGTCGTTGCGGAAGATCATGTTGGTGGAATTATAGGCGGCGGCAATGGAAAACCGGTTAAACTTGACGGATGTCGCAATCTTTTCGAGTTTGTTGAAGGAAGGCGCAGGGTAATTCAAGAGATAATGTTCCACGTTATGTTGCGGCTTACCGCTCGTGGCGCATCCTGTGATTAGGAAGAAAGATGAAATGATTATTATAAAATAAAAACTTTGCCATATTTTCCGAAAGCATCGTGGCTGTGATAAAAAATTTTCCATTTTCTGATTCCTTTCACTACTCCATGGCTTTGCGCGGTGGCGCCGGTTTTGTGAAAATCAGATCCGACGGATCTCTGTTCAAGCTATCGGACAGCTTTTGCAGATTTTCCGAGGTGATCCGCAAATTTTCCGACGTATCCTGCAGATTGCTGGTGATCGTTTTTGTTTTTTTGTCGATGTCTTTGAGGATGGCATCCGTTCGCTCTGCTTTTTCGCGGAGATTTAAACCATTGATCTCATTTCTGGCCTGCCCGATCAGTTGTCGGGCTTCCGATAAAGTGCCCAGAGTTTCATTAACGACACTATCCACTCTGGCCTGCCCGATCAGTTGTCGGGCTTCCGATAAAACGCCCAGGGTTTCATTAATGACCCGATCCACCTTGCCTTCAGAAATCGTCTTGTTGATTTTGGCAATCGCCTGGTCCAGATTGGCGGAGGTGGATTCCAAATTTGCCATGATATTGTTGATGCGCTTGCCTTCCAGGAAGTTTTCTATGGCATGGGTGGTGTTTTTCAGTTGATCGGAAATACCCTTGAAATCGATGTCTTTGATGTTTTGCATAATGAAGCTTGTATCCGCCAGAAAGCGGCTTATTTCCGACCGCCGGGTCGGGATGACCGGATAGTTTTGTCGAAAAGTAAGTTTCGGCGAATTGGCCAATTCGCCGGCACTGAGCCGGTCGAGTTCAACGAAGACGATTCCGGTAATCCCTGCTGTCTTCAGTGAAGCAATGGTTTGATTTTGCAAATCACCCTCCAGATCGATTTTCATGATCACTTCAATCAGACGGTAGTCCTTTGCCACATCGATGCTCTGCACCTTACCGATTTCCACTCCCCGGTATTTGATGGCTGAATCCACTTGTAATCCCTGGACGGATTCATCAAAATATGCCGCGTAGAGGGAACCTTTCATCAGGATTCTGGACGCGCCCACCCAGATGATGATGACCGCCAGAATCGTCATGCCGATAATGACAAAAAGACCGATTAAAAATTTCGAGCTTCTAGTTGACATAAAACCTCTGTTCGTCTGGCGCGGACGGCAACTGTCGTAAAAAAAAACTTTTCACACGCGGGTCTGTCGCCTGTTCTTTTAATTCCGAAGGCTTGCCCTCGGCAATCATCCCTTTTGCCTCTTTATCCAACATTAGCACTCTATGTGCTATTTTGTAAATAGATTCCAGCTCGTGAGTCACAATAACCATTGTTGTTCCCAGGGCTTCATTGGTCTTGATGATCAAATTATCGAGTTCCACCGCAGTGACCGGGTCGAGGCCGGCGGATAGTTCGTCAAAGAAAAGCACACGGGGATCGAGCGCCATCGCCCTGGCGATGCCGGCTCTTTTTCTCATGCCGCCGGAAAGTTCCGACGGATGATGATTTTCGTAGCCTGCCAGATTGACCATACCTAATTTCATTTTAATAATCTGGTGTATGGAGGCGGAATCGAGATTTGTGTACTCCGAAAGCGGCAGCGCAATATTTTCCTTGATCGTCATCGAACTGAACAAAGCGCCGGCCTGAAAAAGCACGCCGATATTCTGCCGGTAAAGATTAAGATCTTTTTCCGTGGCGTCGGTAATATCGGTTCCCTGATACAAAACCTGGCCGGCGGAAGGTTTTTGCAGCCCGATCATGATCTTCAGCAGGGTCGATTTGCCGCACCCAGATTCACCAACAATGACCAGAACTTCTCCTTTATGTACCTCAAAGCTGACATCTTCAAAAACAATATTGTCTCCAAAGCGGGCGGTCAGATTTTTTACAACGATGACGGGTTTATTTTCCGATGCTTCCAAAACAAAACTCCTTTAGTATCTTTCATCTGAATCTGTTTGACGATCAACCGGTCAGCACGGAGTATCTTTTAACGTAATATAACATAATGGCAAAAACGGAATCCGCCACCACGATCAGAAAGATCGCCGCGACAACGGCGGAAGTGGTATATTTACCAACGTCCTGAGCGCCCGATCGTACCTGAAATCCCCGCTGGCAACCGATGGCGGAAATCAGCCCGGCAAACACGGCGGCCTTAATCAAGCTGGTGACGACATCGAACACCTCGATCGTTTTGATCGACTGGAGAATGTAAGTTTTTGCCGTCAGATCCAGACTGGTAACGCCGATAATCATGCCGCCGAGAATGCCGGAAAGAACGGCATAAATGGTCAGAATCGGCACGACGATGATAGTGGCCAGAACCTTCGGGACAGCCAGAAAGCGAATCGGATCAAAGCCCATCGTACGGAGCGCATCCACCTCTTCGTTAACCACCATGGTGCCGATTTCGGCGGCAAAAGCAGAGCCGGAGCGTCCCGCGACCAGAATGGCCGTCATGAGAGGCCCCAGTTCTTTGACCATGGCAAAACTGACCAGGGCAGGAACATAAATGTTTGCGCCGAATTGTTTGAACTGCAAAAAAGACATGAAGGCCATGATCAAGCCCATCAGGAGACCGATCAGAGCGACAATGGGCAGGCCGTCCACGCCCGCCCGCTGGACATAAAAGAAAACATCCTTCCCCCGGAGAGTCTTAGGATGCTTCAAGGTGTATAAAAGAGCTACCAGCAGTTCGCCGATAAACGTGACGAAACTGACAAAATCGCGGGTGACCCCAAGAGATGCTTCTCCAACCCGACGGATAAAGCCCTCGCGAGATACTTCCGGTTTAAAAGGCAAGTGGGTCAGCGCATCATCATGAATGACGCTGAAAATTCCCTTAGCTTCATCATTCAAATTTACCAGGCGGCATTGGATATTTTGTGCGACGGCTTCCTTTTCAATTTGAACAAGAGCCAGGGCCGCTGCGCTGTCTAAATAGCAGATTTGAGAAAAATCGATAGTTATGTCTTGTGTCTTTTGACTGGAAATCTCTCGTTTGATATCGCATGTGAAGGCCATCAGATTTTTCAGACCGAACTCGCCTGTAAGAAAAATGAAAAGATTCAAATCTTCCCACTTAAAAGAAATGGTGTAAGCAGCTTGAGAATCTTTTTGTGAACGTTCCGCCATGATCATGTCTTTTTCTGGTGACCGAAAAGGTTCATCTGTGAAACTATCCGCAAAGTGGAGGGAAGGATGCCTCTTGGGGGCATTGTTCCCGTGGTTAAGGAGAAGCCTTGAATCTGGAAACGCATTTAAGCCTGTTGCCGGATGCTTGTCAATCAAAATTGAACATCAAAATTGAAGACCTTATCATTTAGAAACTTTTTTCATGTTTCGTTCAGGCCGGTTGAACATTTCATTGAAAGAAAGAGGGAAAAGAGGGGTATTTGCGTTGGGTCATTCAGTGTTTTCATTATAAAATAATGATAATAATCGAATGGTTGCAGTAATGTTTCATGCGTTGTTAAAATCTGGCACGCAAATTTCATTAGTATAAAGGCAAATAACACAGACTACCCTAAGGAGGTAACAGATCATGAAAAAGA
>CAYGNV010000237.1:0-4150 GCA_964351355.1 uncultured Smithella sp. | reverse complement strand
CCCAAATCGCGCCTGCTCCCAGGCGCACTCATTCCCGCGCAGGCGGGAATCCAGTATCATGCTTTTTCTAGATTCCCGCCTGCGCGGGAATGACAGCAAAGGAATTGTGCATAGCTCTCATCTTTTACCATCCACTTGTCCCGCATTGCGGCTTACGTTTGTTTCATCCTTTCATGGCTCATTTGCGCCCTATATGACATGCCACCGTATCGTAAACAAATGCTCATAGTTTGTTTTCTGTTCAAGACGTTTCTTTAACCGATCAATAAGCTTGTCGCGATGGCCTGCAATTTCGTCCTCTACGTCAAATATTCTCTGGCGCTGTTCGCGCTGCTTCTTGCTCAATTCCTTGATTTTCAATTCCACGGCCAGGCGATCCTGCTGGTTTGTGGCCAACCGCATCTGTCTGTTTTGTTCGCGTAACTGGCCTTTTGTGTCTTTCAGTTCTTTTTCAGCGGACAGTGTCAGATCATCCGCCCAGCGGAAAAGCCTTTCGCATTCCTCTCTGTAAAAACCGTTGTTGCGTTCCATGGCGGCGGTCAGTGTCGCATCAGCATGAATGCGGGAATCGGTTGTCAGTTGCGTTTCTTTTTGCTGGGGCAGGTTTACCGTCTTAACCGTCGCGTTGCAATCAAATAATTTCTCGCAGACTTCAGGATGAAGCGAAGCGCCATCATCATCAAAGGCGTTAAAAAGAAGGTATTCGTCTTTTTCAAAGCTTTGAATTGTCAATTTGGTCAGAATCAGCCAGCCTGTTTTTCCCTTCAGTTGTTCAATCAGGGACAAACGCACTGGATGATGGGTTACGTCAAAAGTCAGTTCGGCAACCGGTGTTTCTCTTTTTCTGGCTGTATCCAAAACGAACTCGCCTAAAGGGTGAGACATTCGATATAAAAAGTAACCTTCTATATTCTTTTTGTCTTTCTGTTTGGAGATCAGCCGGTAATGCCCCGGTGGGCATGAGCCAGTTTCTTTTTTCAGATCAAAGGCTAGAGCAGCATCATCAAAATCAGCCGCGCCGCTTAGTGCTTGTTGTGTGACAGCCCAAAAACGCTGTTCCATCTTACCCAGATGTTCTTTCGTTAAATCCAGATTTACATTGAGGCGTTCATGAACATCCTGATCAAAATGCTCAATGAGCATCTCGCGGGTTTCCCTAAGGCGCGACTGTATTTCCTCATCCATCTTTTTCTGCAAGGCATTGAATGCGGCCTTTATGTCTTCCGGCCTGCGGCATTCCTGATAAATTTTCAGAACTTCTTTTTCAAAATCAACACCGGATTCCAGGCTACCCAAGACTTCATCGGAGGCGCCGAATACGCCTTCAAAAAGGTTAAATTTGTATTCTAAAAGCTCGTAAACACGTCTGTCCACATCGTTTCGTTCGTTGAGAAAGTTGATGACGACAACATCGTGTTCCTGCCCGTAACGATGACAACGGCCAATCCGCTGTTCAATGCGCTGCGGATTCCACGGCAGGTCGTAATTGATGATCAGTGAACAAAATTGCAGATTGATACCTTCCGCCGCCGATTCCGTTGCAATTAAAATTTCCGCCGTATCCCGAAAATAATCCAGTAGGGCGTTACGGCGGTCCGCCGTTTGGACGCCGCTGAGTCTTCCAGTATCTTTGTTGATGGCCAGCCATTCATTGTATATCTTTTGTGATTCAGGATCAGTATTCGTCCCATTAAATATAACCGTGCGCCCGGCATAGCCGTTTGCATCCAAATATTCTTTCAAATAGCTTTGCGTACGCCGCGATTCCGTAAAGACGATGACTTTACGCCGCGCATTCATTCCGGCGGCTTCATGAAAGCCCCGCTCAATGGCATCTTTCAAGCGGCTTGTCTTTGAATCAACTTTGATCGCTTTGGCTTGCTCAATAAAGCTTTGCAGGCAATCAATTTCCGTTTTAAGTTTTTCCAAATCGATTTGCTTTCCGGGGTCTTGTGTCTGCGTTTCGGATGCTTTCGCTGTGACTTCCTCATATTCTTCATCGTCGAGGGATTCGTCATCCAGTAATTCCTGCACCAGTGTATCCTGCACCGGTTGTTTATCGCGCAACTGCTCCAGTCGTTTTTTTATGGTTTCCAGTGTTGCAATCAGCGCATACGATGAAGAGGACAGGATTTTTCTAATGACCAGGGTGATCAGTGTGCGCTGACTGGAAGGTAAGGCGTAAGTTTCCGGCTGCTGAAGAAAATCGGTTATATTACGATACAGTTGAAACTCCTGATCCGCCTGGGCAAACCGGATCGTAATAGCCTTGCGATTGGTAAAAAGAATATACGCCAGCACCTGCCTGCGCAACGTGCGCTTGCAGAAGCCCCGCAACCGCGTTTTAATACCTTCCATGTCATTATCATTGATGTATTGTTGCCGGAAACTGCGACTGTCGCCGAAGATGTAATCGTCAATAATAGAGCAAAGCCCGAATAACTCCATCAGCGAATTTTGCAGGGGCGTTGCGGTCAGCAGTAATTTTTTTGTGTCTTCCAGCGCCCATTTGATGGATTGTCCCAGTACATTAGATAGCCTGTAGGCGTTGCGTAATTTGTGGGCCTCATCAATAATGGCAAGGTCCCATTTGACCAGCTTCGCCGCATCTTTCTGGTTATTCAAAAATTGATAAGAACAAATGATCACTTTATCCTGTTCAAACGGGTTTGAGTGGCCATTGGCCGTAAGTTCATTGAAATATCTTTGGTCAATGATGACGGAGGGAATATTAAATTTATCGAACAGTTCAATGTTCCATTGCTTGCGCAGCGCCGCCGGGCAAACGATCAACAAATGCCGCCGCCTTTCAGCCCAATATTGGCACAAGACAAGCGCCGCCTCGATGGTTTTACCAAGGCCTACTTCATCGGCCAGGATTACGCCCTTGGAGAGGGGTGATTTCAACGCAAATAAAGCGGCGTCAATCTGATGCGGGTTCAGATCAACAGCCGCGTCAAAAAGAGACCGGGAAATCTTCTCAATACCGTCTTCTGTGGATTCTCTTAAAAGTGCGTGGGCAAAATATTTAGCTTGGTAGTCCGTTATCATTGCCGGTCAGCCAATAAGAATTTGTAGGCTGGAACGATAACGATTTTACCGGCAGCGGTTTCTTGCTCGCCTTCCTCCTCCAGTGTAACAATCGTTCCTTCCTGCAGCCCTGTCTCTTCCATCGCTTTCGTCAATGCCCGGATTTCCCGCTTTCTTGTTTTTTCCGCTTGCATGTCCATTGACGTTTGCACCAAAGCGGTTATCCGCCGCTCGCGGCGGCACAAGAAGTCCACCTCCAGATTGTTTTTTGTCCGGTAATATGAAATGTCGAAACCGCGGCGCATCAATTCCAGAAACACCAGATTCTCTAAAAGCCTGCCGACATTTTTTGAATAGCTTAACGAACCGGCAGCGGCGATTCCCGTGTCAATCGCGTAAATCTTTCGCGGGCTTTTCAGGCGCTGTTTGACGGAATAGTCATGAAGATCAACGCTGATCAGCAGGCGTGCGTCCGCAAAATACGCCAGGTATTCCTTGACGGTTTTATCGTTGAGATCAATCGCCCCGGCCAGGCTGTTGTATGTGTAAAGCGATGAAACATTGGTGATGAGATAATAATAGAGATTTTCCAGGTCGCCGGATTTCTTCACATTGAATCGCGGCATGATATCCTGAAATAGTATATGCCGCCCATACATACCGAGGATTTCTTTCTTTAAGGCCGGTTCCTGAATGCAGGTTACCTCGGGAAATCCTCCGAAATGCAAGTATTCGTCCAGTAAAGACCGCAAGCGATGACTGTCGGCGGCAAGCGCAACCTTGTCTTTGTCATCAAGACCGCGCGCCCGGATAAATTCGGCAAAAGAAAAAGGGGATATCTCCACCGGCAAAGTGCGCCCGGATAAAAGCGTGATATATTCCGAAGACAATAGTCTTGAGTTGGAGTCTGTAATAAAAAACTTTATCTTTTTTTGCTCATAATGGGATTTGACAAAGACTTGCCACTCCGGGAAAAACTGCGCTTCGTCCAGAAAAAAATAGACCTGACCTTGCGGCTGGGTCAGCTTGAGATAATCTGAATAAAGCCTTTCCAGATAAGTGATATCATGCCGGTAGCCGCCCAAAGCCGGTGTCTCAAGGTTGACAAAAAGAATCTGTC
>CAYGNV010000236.1:0-4187 GCA_964351355.1 uncultured Smithella sp. | reverse complement strand
TGACGAGACAATGCCCATATCAAAAATGTGGGCGCGGGAAAAAATCCGGGATCTGGAAGAAGGTAGCGGCTTGATGGAAGGCACCCGGCAAAGGCAGAGAGTTGATGTCAATAAACAGAAAACCGTTACCACCATATCCCGTCAATATGGAATTATCAGCAGATCAACAAGCTTTATCGGCATAGAGAAAAATGCTGAGACAGAAAATAAATCTTCAGACATGGTTTTGCGGGTTGTTCCCACCGGTGTGACCAAAGGGTGGCACGGCATGCCCATGGTGCCTTTATTTTTGAGAAAAAGTCCCGTTGAGCAATATTCCATAAGACAGATATCGGACGATGATATGTGCGTGCATGAGAGTAATGTAATGCCCGCTTACCTGCGCCGGGCAGACTCAGGCAACAAACCCCTCTCGCCCTTCCGCAAGGCCGCCCGGGGAATCCGCAATATGCTGTCACATATCAGAGAAACTGATCCCCTTCTGGACATCCTTTCCCAGCAAAAGCTCGGTGGCGGATTTAATATCAATAGAAGAATATGCGAAATTTTACAAATTTCTGATTCAAAATTACATTCTGTCGCGGATGATATGCAGGTGAAAAATGGTACAGATCGTCTGGAAATATTAACCACGGCAATTATCCTGGCGTTTCTGGAATTGAAGTTTGGAGACAGAAAGAATGAGTGGGAAGCGGTTGTGTTGAAAAGCCGGAGCTATTTAGAAGATCAGATTAAAAAGTTTAGCCCAACGATAGACGGTGAACCACTGCAAGTCTGGGCGGCGAGGTTTGTCCAGGACATGCTGAAAGCGTTGCAGACGGCGTAAAATACTCACCCGATTTCAACAAGAGAAATAATTTTAATGCAAACCAATTGGAAATAATGAGGAGGTGCATGATGAGTATTTTCAATATCTTGTTTCCAGAAGGAAACGCCGCTGTAAAATCAAAAAAGACCGTCCGGGTGCTGGGCATTGATCTGGGCACGACCAACTCGACCATTGCCGAAATCATCTATAAACCGTCGGCAAAAGACGACATCAATATTCGCTGCCTGGCGGTTGAGCAGCCCGCGGGGAGCAGGAGCCATTGGCATCCTTTGGTTCCCTCCATCGTGGCGCTTCACGACGGGCGGGAGATTGTCGGCGAAGGCGCACGTCTTTTGAGAAGCCGCTGCCGTGAGGAAGGGATGATTGAATACGGCAATCTTTTTGCCGCGGTCAAAAACGACATGGGACTTCGGCGCACATACAACATGGCGCCTGCGGGCTATCGGTCCGCAGCCGAGGTCAGCGGGCGCATCCTGCGCTATCTCAAAGAAGCCGCCTTGAAGGACAATGCGCAAGTTCCGGCTCGCACCACCATCACCGTACCGGCGTCGTTTCAGACTGCCCAGCGCGAAGACACCCTTAAGGCCGCCAGCCTGGCGAAGCTTTCCGTCAAGGGCGGCGATTTGCTTGACGAGCCCATCGCTGCCTTCATCGGCTATTTGGCTGAACATCCGGATCATCAACTGGTCGAGATCGGACAGACAAAGCATCTTATGGTCTTCGATTTTGGTGGCGGCACCTGTGATATCGCCATCTTCCGCCTTTCCACCGACCTGGCGGGAAAGCTGATTGTCGCATCATTATCGGTGTCCCGTTATAACAGGCTTGGGGGAGGCGACATTGATCAGGCGATTCTTTACAAGGTTGTCCTGCCCCAGATTCTTAAGCAGAACAGTCTTGATCGCCATGCATTCGATTTTGAGACGAAGAAAACCGTTATCGAACCGGCTTTTATCAGCGTGGCCGAACAGTTGAAAATCGGGTTGTGCGAGAAAATCGCCCAGCTTGCTGAAGATGAAGATTGTCCGGATGATCTGGAAGAGACATGTCACAAGAAGTTTACGCTTCTAATGGATGACGGAAGGGAAATCAGCCTTGTCAACCCGACCCTCGACCTGAAATCCTTCAACGATGAGCTCGCGCCGTTTCTTGACGAAGAAATGCTTTTTGTGCGGGAGACGGAATATTCCCAAACGCTTTCCATCTTTGTTCCGCTCATCGACGCCCTGCAACGCTGTGACCTTAAGGCAGACCAAATCGACCTGTGTCTGATGGCCGGTGGAAGTTGCCTTATCCCTCAAGTAAAGTCGAAACTGGCTGCTGCCTTCAAAAAAGCTGAGATTCTCAGTTTTGACAGCGCCGATGCGATGCAGATGGCCGTGACGCAGGGCGCTGCATTGAACGCCCTGTCGCTGGCGATTTGCGAAAGGCCAATCATCCAGCCGGTCTGCCAGGAATCCATCGCCATTGTCACCGGCAACGGCACGCTGGAACTGGTCAGCAAGGGCGCGTCTCTTCCCTGGCCGCAGCACGGCGGTTATCAGGAACTCACGACATTGATGCTGCCGGAATGCCCCGCCAATGAATCCCTGCCGATCCGTGTCGAGGTAGTTGCGCGTGAGGAAGGCGGCGACCGCACACTCATGAGCGAATTGTGGGAGATTCCCTCTCCGGTCAAAGCCGGTGAACGCATCCGGCTGGAATACCGCTATGATGAGAATCAGGTCCTCGACCTGCGGGCGTTTCATGCGGAGCGTGAGGATGTCAAACCATTTTGGGGCCGCAGAGAGCATCCTCTGACGCACGTTTCCAACCCACAGGCCATCCGGCTACGTATCGAAGACACGGAAGAGAAGCTTCGCACAGGCGTCATTGGTCAGCGTGAACGCAAGGATGTCATAATCGGGCTGGCGGAAAATTGCGCAGAGCTACGGCACTATGAAAAGGCCGCGCATCTCCTTGCCGAGTTTCTGCGCCAGCGCAATGAGCCGGATGCCTTTGTCATCAACCGGATGGCCCTCTATTGCGGTTATATGGGAAATGAAGCCAGGGAAGAAAAGCTCTATGCAGATGCCAGCGCAATTGATCCTGCCATGGGCGCTCCCTGGTTCAACCTTGCCCTGCTGCTGCAAAGACAAAAGCGTCTTGAGGAAGCCAAAGCGGCGGTGGAAAAAGCGATCCATGCGGAAGATTCGGCCCCTTACTATGTTCTTCAGGCGAAAATCGTGCGCGACATAGGCAAGGAATTTGCGGTGAAGGAATTTCTGGAGATTGCCTGGAAGCGCTTCAAGAAGCCTGCGGAGCTTTCTGACTGGGCATTGGGTTGGTATATCACCGCCGCCGAAATGCGCGATGACAAAGATGCTGCCACAGCCGCCCGGCGAGAGAGAAGCAACCGCCAGTCGGGATGCGTTACGCCCCGTCACGATACGGAAGGGTTGCTGCCCCTGTTGTCGGAAAATGTTCGGTAAAAGGAAAGTGACTTGAATAAAAAAATGGGAACGGCTTTGTTTTGGTAAGGCGACTTTTATGATGCTGATGCTTGCTGAAGAGAACGGCCAACAACTGGTTGCACATGGCGGATGTAAGGCTATTCAGGATAACCCGAGCCGGATGTTGAAGATATAGAACGATATTCGTAATAGAACCGAGCACACAACCGGGTGTTTTTTTCCAGCATGTGGCATTGAACAGAGGCAAGTAAAATAAAGTGGTCTCTCTCAAGAGGTTGTATTTATGGAACTTATTGAAAAGATTAAGAGAGCGTATCCCAAAGGGCTCATCGATGAGCCATGCGAAGAAGCATTTGTTTCTTCCGAGAGGGATAACCGTTTGCAAAGGGCTTTGGATTTAATATCGTATCAATGCTCTGTGGATTGTTATTTGGACCAGTTCGATAAACCACGTTATCATTTTGCGTTAACCCAAAAGAATCATCCATCTTTTGACAAATGGATATGAATGATGAAAAATGAAGAGAAAATATTATGGATAAGAAAAAACAATGAGCCTTATCCTGTATTCTGGCTCAATATCAGCCGAATTGCAGATTATTACTACTTTTATTATAATCACTGGGTGCCTCGCGGGGATACTGGGTACCTTGATGCTGACTGTAAAAAGCAACCGAATGGACTCTGGTTGGGATTTGAGAAAATCATCAGATCAAACCTGGAGATTGAAGGTTTTATTTACCTCACGGATGATCTCGCCCGAGAAGAGACACCATATGTTTTGGAGAGCGATTTCGATTCTATTCCTGGTGATGATCCGCGATGGGATGACCTTGACTTTGAACCCCCGTTAATTGCATCCACAATTCACAGATGTCTGTTTGGTGAATGTTGACCAAGCCTAG
>CAYGNV010000235.1:0-4188 GCA_964351355.1 uncultured Smithella sp. | reverse complement strand
TTTCGGTTTATCTGGCGGGTAATCTTGAAAAAGTATTTCCGCGGCAGGCAGAATCCGAACACCCTGGTCGGTGGCCAGCAAGGCGATATTAAATTCTCTTCCATCAATGTAGGCTTCGGCGAAGCAGTCCATGCCGAGCTTTTGTTTGTGTTTTTGCAGGGCGTCCAGGAGCATCTCCCGATCATCTGTCCGAAGAATGGATGCGTCGTCCAGGCCGACGGAAGCGTCTTCCCAGGAAGCCTTCAAAATATGCGTGTCGGTGGCAGCATGTCCAAAGGCGATTCCGTCGGCGGTCAGCCAGGGTGGTGTGGCAATGCCTTCAGCATGCAACTTTTTTTTTGTGAGAGGTTTATTGGAGGTTAAAAACATGGCATCCGTCCGGCAGCCCGTGTAGGGAAGCTTCAAAAAATCAAGCAAGGCGGTTGCAAAGTAAATCATGCTGCCGCGGCCAGCCAGTGTTTCCACCAGATTGAAAACAACATAGGGTTGAAGAAAGCGGAGTTTTGCAATCGTGACATTTAAATCCAGGCCAAAGGGCAGCATGACCGGCTCGTAGCCCAGGGAAACCATCGCCTGTGCAATGGTTTCGGCCTGTCGAAGGGTATCTTGTTCATCTTCGCCTGCGTCTTGCGCCACATCCGTATGTAAAATGACTATTCTTCTCATCAATGACGTTTCGTCCTCAGGATTTCAGAATGAGACTTAACATGTCTTTATGATTCCGGCACGCTCTAAAGCGGAATTCAGAATATCGGTAATCAGCCGGTGATAGGATATGCCCATAAGCCTGCAAAGAATGGGCAGGTCCGAATGGACCGGATTCAAACCGGCCAGAGAATTTACTTCGATGAAATGCGGGATGCCGCGAGCGTCCGAGCGCAGGTCAATGCGTCCCCCGTCTTTCAACCCGAGACCGCGCCAAGCGGCAAGAGATATCTCCATGGCGTGCCGGGCTTCCGCGTCATCGACGGCGGCGTATCGCACGAGATTTTCATAATGCTCCTTATTCTCGTAGGAGTAGGCATGCTGTTCAGCGGCCGGATTCAAGATGACCTCCATGGCGCCGAGGGCGCAGGCGTTCTTGCCTGTGCCTATGATCCCAACGGTAAATTCGCGTCCGGGCAGATACGTTTCCACCAGCACAGGCTGACAAAAAGTCGCAAGAAGGTTCATGCAGACGTTGCGCAGATCTTCGGCATTGTCAATTTTGGATAGAGCGGTGATGCCTTTGCCCGTGCCTTCCGCGACGGGTTTGGCAAAAAGAGGATAGGGAAGGGAAATGTGGTCAATATCCTCCAGATCGGAAACAACGGCAAAATCCGGCGTGGGAATGCCCAGATCGCGCACGACATGTTTGGTCATGCCCTTATGAAGGGTCAGGGTCTGCCCGAGCGGATCGGAAAAGGTATAGGGAATTTTGTAGGCATCCAGCAGCGCGGGAACCTGCGCCTCCCGTCCAAAGCCATACAGGCCTTCGGCAATATTAAAAACAAGATCCCACCGGTCGCCTGCGGCCAGACGGCGGGTCAGCGCCTGAATGTGACCGATGCGGTCGGTCTGGTGGCCGTTCGCTAAAATGACGTTTTCAATCGCTTCAATGGTGTCGGGTTTGTCGAATTCGGCGGTTTCTTCCAGGCTGTAACCTTCACGCAGATAATCGCCGCGCAAGTCGTAGGTCAGGCCGACGGTTATTTTTCGCGAGGCGCTGGTTGAAGGACAGTCTGGGTTACCGGACATAATTTATTTTTTTATCCTAATGGATATCCTTCGACTCCGCGTGATTGTCCGGGTAGCGGAAGATATTGCCTTCGTAATTGCGCACCAGCAAATCGCCTTTATCCCAGCCTGTGGCGTATTCAGGAAGCAGCGGAATTTTTCCGCCGCCCCCGGGGGCGTCAACGACGTAGGTCGGTACGGCGTAACCGGTTGTATGGCCGCGCAGGCCCTGGATGATTTCCAGTCCCTTGCTGATCGGCGTGCGGAAATGGGATGAACCTGGAATCGGGTCGCATTGATACAGGTAGTAGGGGCGGACGCGAATTTGTAAAAGGCCATGCACCAGCCTGGACATCGTGGAGACGGAGTCATTAATTCCGGATAACAAAACGGTCTGGCTGCCCAGAGGGATGCCGGCGTCGGCCAGACGGATGCAGGCGGCGCTCATTTCGGGGGTCAGCTCGTCGGGATGCGTGATGTGAATGCTCATCCATAGAGGATGATATTTTTTCAGCATGGAAACCAGGGCTGGCGTAATCCGCTGCGGGAGGACAACAGGCGCTTTGGTGCCGATGCGGATCATTTCAACGTGCGGAATATCCTTGAGTCGCGAAAGGAGCCATTCGAGCTTTTCGTCGGACAGGGTCAGAGGATCGCCGCCGGAGAGGAGAACGTCGCGGATATTCGGATTAGATTCGATGTAGGCCAGCGCCTTTTCCCATTTGGCGGTGTCAATAAAACATTGATGCTGCCGTCCGAAGATACGGGAACGGGTGCAGTAGCGGCAATAGGTCGCGCAGATGTCGGTAACCAGAAACAAGACGCGGTCAGGGTAGCGATGCACGATGCCGGGAACCGGGGAGTCGGCGTCTTCGCCAAGCGGGTCTTCTTCTTCGCCCTTCGTATGCAGGCATTCATCGACCACTGGAACAACTGAGCGGCGCAGCGGCGAAGATGGATCCTGCGTGGAAATCAGACTGGCGTAGTAGGGGGTAATGGCGACAGGTAAATCCCCCGACGGGTGCATCATGGCCTGGCGTTCGTTGTCGGAAAGATGAATGATGGTATCGAGCATCTGGACGTCGCGAATGGCGTTCTGAAATTGCCAGCGCCAGTCAAACCACTCGATGCGGCTGATGTCAGGATAATGTTTTTTGCGGAAGGCTCGGGAGCGGGGTGAATCTTTAAAAGGAAATAAAACGCGTTCCGGCTTTGATCTTGCCGGGGAAGGTTGTGAATTGTTAGTGGGCGACGAAAAGAAATCCGTCGCTTCGTTTTGTGCCACTACAAGACCGGTCATTGTACCCGGAGGTTCTGTATCCTCACTAAACAGCGTCTCGTTTTCCATTCATTCTCCTTCCGGAAGCATCTCCTTCCTCTTTAAAAAAGCAGCCGTCGATAAACGACTTTATTAATTTTTGAATTTACGCAAGAAGAAAAATTTGTCAACATTTTTTTTGCATTTAAGCTCTAAAAATGAAAATAATTTTAAAAAAAGTTGGGACAAAATTTTTCACAAATTATTTTGCGGGCGTGAAGACGCTCAACACGCCCAACATCTCAAGTCCATCAAGTCTGTTCCGAGCCATACGGAATGGGCGCTCCCGCATTGTTTAGCTCGTTATGCTGATGGTAATATCGAAAAAAAACTTGGACGACGTTACACCATTTGGATTGCCAACGAAATCATGGTAAGGTAGAAAGAAGCCGCAGGCCTTGGTAGCCGTTACAATGAAACGTAGATGGGATAAGGAATTAACGCCGCCTTGTCCCGTACGGTGCGGACAGAAGAGATGCGGCGTGACAAATACGAAGGGAGATACGTTATGCCCGAACTGCCGGAAGTTGAAACGCTCTGCCGTCAACTGCATGCCAGGATAGCAGGGGAAAAAATTCTGACAACGATTGTCTATGACGACAAGCTTGCCGGGATGGCAAATGTCAGAGGGAACGTGGTTGAGGAAGTGCGACGACGCGGCAAAACGATTATGCTAACACTGGACGACGGCAGGTGCATCCTCATCCATTTGCGCATGACAGGAAGATTGTTCTGGCAGGCAACAAAAACGAAACCGGCGCACGGCAGATGGCGCATAACGTTTGCCGCCGGAAACGTTGACCTGATTGATCCGCGCCGTTTCGCAACCGTGAAGATCGAGAGAACGTTGCCCCAAATAGAAACAAAAGATTTGCTCACGGGTTTTGATGAGAAGACCTTTCTGGAGCAACAGGCCACTCGAAAAGTCAGCGTAAAAACATTAATGATGGATCCGAAAGCAATGGCGGGTATCGGTAACATTTATGCCTGTGAGATTTTACATCGCACAGGCATTTCTCCTTTTCGGCAGGCGGCGGCGCTTAGCGATAGAGAATGGAAGGCCGTTTTCAAACAGGCAAGACGCATTTTGAAAAAGGGAATTGAAAAGCGGGGAACATCCATCTCTGATTGGCGCGATCTTTACGGTTGTCAGG
>CAYGNV010000234.1:0-4191 GCA_964351355.1 uncultured Smithella sp. | reverse complement strand
CCGCCATCAGGAGGCCGTACATCAGCACATCCGCCAGTTCTTCCTTGATTTTTTCAGTTTTTCCCGCACAATCAAGGTCACTTCCGCTCCACTGGAACACCTCCAGCAGCTCCGCCGCTTCAATGCTCAGCGAAATCGCCAGGTCCTTGGGCGTGTGGTACTGCTTCCAGTTTCTGGCGTCCCGGAAGGCCAGTATTTCTTCAATCAAACGCTGCGTCATGGTCTCCTCCTGTCCTTGACGGACAGTGTACAGCATTTCCGCTTGCTTGGCACCTCCCGCAGGGCAAGCGCTGCTTTATAAAACATAGGGGACGTATGTCTTTGTTTTTTCAGAACATACAGATACGTCCCCCTTGTTTTTGGCCGGCGCGGGCCGGAATTTTCCACCGTCCCCTGGCGCCGGCTGCCCTGAGCAGATTCAGAACAGACAAACCAGTACCAAATCATCCATTGATGTATTTTTTGTCTGGTATATAATAGAATAATAAAGGTGGCTTTGTTTGTTAAGCAAACCACCATAATAAGAAAGGGGAAAATCTATGAAGCTGTTGAAATTCACTGCCCTGTTGCTCGTTTTCATGATGGTTCTGCCCATGACGGCGGCATTCGGTGAAGGCACCACTGCCAAGGAACCGATTACCTTTACCATGTTTATCGCCGGCCCCGGCGAGGCGCCCGCGAAAGACAACAAAATCATCAAAAAGGTTCAGGAGCTCACAGGTGTTACCATCGAGTTCGAGTATCTGGTCGGTGACATGGACCAAAAAGTAGGCGTTATGATTGCCAGCGGCGAGTATCCCGATCTGATCGGCGCCGGGCAGGCCCGCGGACGGTTCTTGAACGCCGAAGCGCTTGTAGCGCTTGACGATTATCTTCCCAACTATCCCAACCTGTGGAACCATTTCTCTCCTTATGAGAAAAGGCTCCGCGATGTGTCCGAGGACGGCAAGATCTACATTCTGGACATTTGGGGTCGCACCTACAGGCTTGAAGACGGCGAGGACGACTTCTATGAGCCCGACTATAACGGCCCGGCATTCTGGATTCAGAAAGATGTGCTCGCGTGGGATAATTACTCCAATCCCGACACATTGGATGAGTTCTTTGACCTCCTGGAGCGTTACTATGCGGCGAATCCCACCATCGACGGCCAACCCACCCTGCCCTTTGAGATTCACTCTCAGGACTGGCGTTCTTTCTGCCTGAAAAACGCGCCGCAGCACCTGATCGGCGGGCGTAATGAAGGTGACGTGGTAGTCAAGCCCGATACCCTTGAAGTCGAAATCTATCAGAACAAGGATTATGCGGCAAAATACTATGGAAAGCTCAACGAGGTGTATAAGAAGGGCCTGATCAGTGCGGAGACCTTCTCCAGGAACTATGACCAATACCTGTCTGTTATTTCCACCGGCCGTGTACTGGCCATGTTTGACCAGCAGTGGAACTTCGCGGACGGCGAAAACGTGCTGATCAGCGAGGGAAAAATTGAGCGCACATATGTCCCGCTCGGCCTTACCTTTGACGGGCCGGCCGCTGCGTACAACAGGCAGAGGGGTGCCGGCGTCATCGGCGGCAACGGCATGGGCATCAGCGTCAATTGCAAGGATATTCCCAGGGCTCTGGAGTTCATGGATATGCTGCTGAACGAGGATATCCAGACGCTGCTGTACTGGGGCATTGAAGGCGAAGACTATTATGTGGACGCCAACGGGCGCTACAGGCGTACCCCTGAACAAAAGGCCAATTTCGACAACGCGGACTGGCGGCTTGCCAATGCCGGCTGGGACCTTGCCAATCAGTTCCCGAAGATCCAGGGGCGCTATTCCAACGGCAACGTCGCCTTTAGCCCGAGTACCCAACCGGAGGAAAGACTTGAAAACCAGTTCGAATACGACAAGGCTTTCTATCCCCAGTACGGCTATTTCAGCAGGAGCGATTTCCTGCCCACGATGGAGTATCCCGGCTATCCGGAGGTTTGGTCCATTTTCTCTACGATGAGCGAGGAAAATATCGCCAGACCGATCTTCGACCAGATCACGGATCTGCAGAACAGATACCTGCCCGGGATTATCATGTCTGACGATTTCGCTGCCGCCTGGAAAGAGTACGCGGCCAGATACGATAGCGTCGACTACAATGCTCTGGAAAGAGAAATAGAAGCGCAGATCCAGCTGCGCCTGGAAAAGTAATCATCCACTCTCAATAGCCATAGGAAAAGGGGCGGTCTCGGAATGGACTCTTTGGAGCCTCTCGAACCGCCCCTTTTCCGATGTTACGTATGGGGTATGCGTAAATCTTCAACAAAGGGGGATGCCTAATATGAAAAGCGAAGGAGCCATCCGCAAAAAAGGGTTTTTATACACGCTTTCCAGGCAAAGAGAGCTTACATTGCTTTCGCTGCCCTTTTTTATTTACTTCAGTATTTTCTCCTACGCGCCGCTTTGGGGACTTACCATGGCATTCCAGAACTATAAGCCCCAACGTTCTTTTTCCCAACAGGAATGGGTAGGGCTCAAACATTTCATAGCCCTGTTCACTGACCCTGATTTTTATCGTATCATGCGCAATACCCTGAGCATGAGTATTATCAATCTGGTATTGGGCTTTGTCTTCGCCATCGCGTTCGCGCTCTTTCTGAATGAACTCCGGGGCCGGGCATTTAAAAGGTTTACACAAACGGTTTCATACATGCCTCATTTTCTTTCCATGATCATTGTCACTGGTCTGGTATCAAATTTTCTTGCTATGGATGGCGGCATCGTCAATGAACTGCTGATGAGTGCCGGATTAATAAAGGAAAAAATACACTTCATGGGCACACCAGGGTATTTCTGGTGGATTGTGGGCTTCACAAATGTATGGAAGTCAATGGGCTGGAACAGCATCATCTATCTGGCGGCCATCACTTCCATCGACCCGGCGCTGTATGAGGCGGCGTCCATTGACGGGTGCGGCCGGTTTGGCAGGATGTGGAATATTACCCTTCCGGGTATCAAGTCCACGATTGTTATCCTCCTGATCATGAACGTGGGCTGGATACTGAACGCCGGTTTCGAATTACAGTACATCTTGGGTTCAGGCGGCCTTGTGCTCGATGTTTCTGAAACAATTGACATTTTCGTTTTGAAAAGAGGCTTCGGGAGAACCAACGGTTTTGCCTTTGGTACTGCGGCCGGTATGTTTAAGACAGTCGTCAGCGTTGTTATTTTAACGCTGTTCAATAAAATAGCCGGTATGGTAGGGGAAGAAAAACTCATCTAACAGCTGCTTTTTTAGAGAGATTGGAGGGGTCTGAATGAGACGATCTTTGAGTGAAAGGATTGGCGACACAATTATCGTATTCTTCATGTTGATGATTATCGTCATCATGCTGTTTCCCATCTGGAACACGCTGGTTGTGTCTTTCAACGAGGCGAGAGATTCAATAAAGGGCTCTCTATACCTTTGGCCGAGGGAATGGACGCTGTTTAACTTCCAAAGCGTATTCAAGACTGATAAGGTGTTCAATGCATTCCTTATTTCTGTCTATAGAACCGTTATTACCCTGGTGGTCAACGTGTTCCTGTCAAGCCTGCTGGCGTATATTTTAAGCCGCAAGGAGTTCATCTTTCGTAAATTTCTTACCACCTTTATGGTTATCACCATGTACATCAACGCTGGTCTGATTCCCCAATATTTCCTCTACCGCGACCTGAAACTGATCGACAACTTCCTGGTCTATATTCTCCCCTCCCTGGTGGGTGCATTCAACGTCATCGTCATCCGTACATACATCAACACATTGCCGGACTCCCTTGTGGAGTCGGCTAAAATTGACGGTGCCAGCGAATTGAGAATATTTCTCAGGATTATTATACCGTTGAGCCTGCCGGTGATGGCCACCGTTGCCCTATGGGCGGGCGTCGGCGCATGGAACGACTGGTTTACCTCGTTCATTTTCGCACCGAAACAGGATTTAAGTACGCTGCAATACGAGATGATGAAGATATTGTCTTCATCGATGCAGTCAGGAGTTCGGCAGCCGGATTATCTGGCCTCTTCGATGCAGACAAGAAGCATGGTCACGCCGAACTCATTGCGGGCGGCGATGACCATGGTGGCGACCGTACCCATTCTAATCGTGTATCCCTTCCTCCAGAAGTATTTTGTCACTGTCAATATCGGCGGCGTCAAGGGGTAAATCGATAGCCT
>CAYGNV010000233.1:0-4207 GCA_964351355.1 uncultured Smithella sp. | reverse complement strand
GCAATCAACGCCTGATCCATCAGACACATCGCGACATACACCTGAGAGAAAACAAACAAAGCCCGGATGGCAAAAAGCGGGATGAGCTGGCGTTTGGTTTCCATATCGGCGTACCATGAATCATACGTCGCTTTGACGTCGGCTGCCGCCAAGTAGCCCTTGGCCAGATTATTCATTTCTTTTTCAAAGCCCGCCGTTTTCATGTTGGCGTCGATAAAATCTTTAATATCCTTCATCCAGACGGCGAAAGGAACGCCATCTTTCATACGCATCTTTCGCCCGATCAGGTCGTTGGCATGAATGAAAGATGTTCCTTCCCAAATGGTCAGAATTTTAGAGTCGCGCAGATACTGTTCCACCGGATATTCCATCGTGTAGCCGACGCCGCCCAATACCTGGATCGCCTGGGCGATGACGCCAAGACTCGCTTCCGAACCGTAGCATTTCACCAGCGGTGTGAGAATTTCGGCAAAGGATGAATACTTTTTAGCTTTATCTTTATCGGAGGAGTTATTTTCAATATCCAGATAATAAAATCCCCTAAAGATCATGGCACGAATGCCTTCCACATGCGCTTTCATATCCAAGAGCATGTGGCGAATATCTTCGTGCTTGATGATGGCCACGCGTTCCGCGCCTTTGACACCGAACGGCCTTCCCTGAATACGCTCCGTGGCAAACTGCGAGGCGAAATAGTAAGCGGCCGCACCCTGTGTGTTGGCGTTATGTCCGGTACCGATGCGCGATTCGTTCATCATGTGGAACATCATGGACAAGCCCTGAGAAAATCCCTTCGCGTCGGGAGCTGGTCCCAGCAGAATTCCGCGGCAATTTTCTTCGTCACCGAAATTAAGCAGCGCGGTTGCCTGCGCGTGCAGTCCCATTTTGTGTTCTACGCCAACGGTGATGACGTCGTTGAATGCACCCATCGAACCATCGTCGTTCACCCAGTATTTGGGGACAACATAAAGCCCGATGCCGGGAGAACCGGCCGCAGCGCCTTCCGGACGCGCCAGCACCAGATGGATGGTGTTTTCACAGGTTCCCTGATCGCCGGCGGTGATGAACATCTTGGTACCCTTGATTTTCCAGATGCGGGGGTCATCGGTGGGATAAGAACGGGTAATGATATCGCCGGTATCGGAGCCAAAGTTGGGTTCGGTCAGACACATGGTCCCCTGCCAGTAGCCGTCCAGCATTTTGGGGATGAACATTTGCTCATCTTGGGGAGTGCCGAAACGGAGGATCAGGTTGGCCGCGCCCGAGGTCAGCTTCACGCAGGAGGTCAGAGCCGGGCAGGCGGCGGTGTTGATTTCCGCATTGGCCTTATAAAGCATCAGCGGCATGCCGGTTTCCACCTTGATGCATTCACTCGACGAGCCCCAGCCGTTTTGCTGCAAGAATTGATAAGCTTCCTTGAAACCGGGCACCGGTGTCACTTCGCCTTTTTCAAATTTCACGCCGATCTTGTCGCCCGGCGCGTTGATGGGATTGACGATTTCTTTGGAAACCTTGTAGCCCTCGTTGAGCAGCATATCCACATCGTCGAGCGTGAAATTGCCCTTGAAGCGTTCGCAGGCCAGAACTTCTTCGGTCGGCAGCCATTCCTTTAAAATAAATTTCAAATCCCTGATGTCATACTTGAATTCCATCTTCCCTGTTCCTCCCGGTATATTTTTATTTCTTTATTGCATAAAGTTATGAAACCCGGAGCATAAACCGCCGGCTATTCATACATCGCCGTCAGCAATTCCAAAATTTTGGATTGGCTGGGCGACGTCGGATCCGTCGCCATATTCACGGCGTCGCGCGACGTGTAAAAAGCGATTCCTTTGAGCGCGTCTTTTGTAATGCCGTGGGATTTCAGCCTCTGATCAATGCCCAGTTCACTGTAAAGCCAACGCAGGCTTTGCTCCAGATCGCTGGACCGGTTGATGAGATAGGCCATATCCATGAAGGCTTCCTTGCAGGTTTCTTTGTTGGCCATAACAAAACCCAGCAGACCGAAGATGGCCGCCCGCCCATGCGGCAGGTGATAGTGAGCGCCCAGTGTATGAGTGAGGGCATGTCCCAGCCCTAATCCTTTGAGGAAGGCCAAACCGCCGCAAATGGCCGCCATGCACATATCCGTTCGCGCCCGAATATTGTCCGGCTGTTTGTAGGCGGTAACCAGACTGCGGCCGATGAGCTTGACGCCATAAAGCGCCATGGACTCGAAATAGGGATGATACGGCGTGGCGAGCGACACGCTGCCTTCTATACAGTGAGCCAGCGCGTCAATGCCGGATTCAATCGTGAGATTGGGCGGCATGGTTTTGGTGAAAAGCGGATCGACGACTGCCAGCTTGGGAATGAAGTGATTGCTCATCAGGATGAATTTCAAGTCGCGGGCTTTGTCGGTGAGCACCGCGCAGGGATTGACTTCACTGCCCGTCCCGGAGGTGGTAGGCACGCAGATAATCGGCGGGAAAATCGGTTTAATCTTGCCGCCGCCCCCGACGAGGCCTTCATATTCGCGCATGTCGCCGCTGTGGGTGACCCGTAATCCCAGCGTTTTTGCCGTATCCATCGAACTGCCGCCGCCCAGACCTAAAATGCTGTCGCAGCCTGTTTCCTTATAGAGCTTTCCCGCCCGCTCAATGAGTTCAATAGGCGGATCCGGTTCCACATCTGCGAAAATCTCCGTTTCGAGGCCGCTTTTCTCGAGAATTTTTCGCACTTCTTCCGCGCGCCCGCTTTTCAACATAAAGGGATCGGTGACCAGAAAAACTTTTTTAACTTTCAGTGCTTTGATTTTCTTGCCCATGGCCTGCGCTACGCCTTCGCCCATCAGAATATCCGGCATAGGCGGGATGCGGATCTCCCATGTTTTATCCTTTTCTGTGAAAGCATCCAAACCCGTCCACAGATTTTTAATCTCCTTTTCATCCACATCAAAAACAGAACTGGTGGGGGCAATGAGTTCCTCTCGGAAAAAAGCCGGAATGACGGTGTCGATTTTACTGAATTGAGCCTTTTCATTGAAAGCCAGTTGATCACGCAGCGTTTGCTTGGCGATGTCCATGACATCGGTAGGCGACATGCTCAGACCATAGCGCGCATTCATCAGATCGGCAAAAAAAGGATAAATCGAAGCGCCGGGAACGGCATTTAAACAGTAGCCGAAGGCATCGCAGGCGGCTGCTTTAATCTGAGTTTTGAGAGAATTTTCTATCTGTTCATTTTTATCCTTGGGCAGGCGGTAGGTGAGGCCGGCTGTGTGATCCGCACCCATGGGAGAGGAAAAATATGTCACGCCTGTGCCTTTCACCGCGCGAGGATCATGCGCGGGAAGCGCCTGGCCCTTAAAAGCTGGAACTCTTTCGATGTGGAGGAAGCGGGCTGTCGTCACGACACCATTCGCCAACGCAAAACCCAGCGGTGTTTCTTTTTCGATTTCTGCAAGTAAAGCTGCCGCACCGTTTGCGTCGCCCCATTTCATTTTCCCCGCTTCGGCGGCCACGCCTAACGCGCTACCGGTTTCTATGGCGTCGAGGCCCAGATCATCGCACGTAAACTTCAGCCGCGCGATGGCGTCGTTGTCGGTAATGCCCAGATTCGTTCCCAGAAGCGCAATGGTTTCATATTCATAGGCCGCGCAGATTTTTTTGCCGTCCTTGTCTGGATAGATAATCGAACATTGCACCAGACAGCCGGGCATGCAGCCGTGCATTTTGCCGCCGCGTTCAAAAAGGATTTTCTGAATATTATTGCCGCTGACCGCCACGAAATTTTCCGGGCGACCGGATCGATAGTTCATCGCCGGCAGTGTGCCGTGACCGGCGGAGTTATTGATGGCGAATGGTGTTCCGAATCTGGAAAACAGACTGATGCTGACATCATGTTTGAGAATGTCCGCCCAGTCCCGAACAGTTTTGCGAAAAGCTTCCGGATTGGCGATGGCCACCTGATCCGTTCCTGTTGGATCCAGGATAATCGCCTTGAGTCCCTTGGAGCCCATGACGGCACCCAGGCCTCCACGGGCGGCGTTGCGCGATGGATCGCCGAAAAGATCGGTGAGTGATACGGACGCGCCCTTATACTGCCGCTCACCGGCCAGACCCGTGGAGATCACGGCCACTTTGTCCGAGTATTTCTTATGAAGGGCGGAAACCAACTCATAATTTTTCATGCCGCGGTATTCGTCGGCAGGCACGAGCTCGGCCTT
>CAYGNV010000232.1:0-4213 GCA_964351355.1 uncultured Smithella sp. | reverse complement strand
AGCGATGAGTTCGTCGAAAAACATGCCCCGGTGGCCCCAGTCCCCGGGGATATACTGGCCGAACAGTGCGTAAAGCACACTAACGCCGGCAATGATGGTGAGGGCCGGCCCTAGAACCCTGCGGGTCGCCTCCATGGTCACGACCAAGACGATGGACCCGAAAAACAGATCAGTGGTGTTTGCCGCCCCGCCGCGCATAACGATGTTTCTGTCCTCGCTTACGAGATAGGCCAGGCCTATAACTCCCGCCGCCATCAGTAAATAGTCGAGCACCCGGAACCATTTTTCCCACCGTGTCCCCTTACCCGACGGAAAGATCAGAAAAACCAGCATTACACCAAACAAAAGATGAATACCCCTTTGGATAATGGCCGGTTGCAATCCGAACTGGGCGGTGTAAAGGTGAAAAGCACACATAGCCAGGGCCACAATTGTCACGATCCAGCCCAAAAGTTTTTTCCCTGTTTCCTGTTCAGCATGATCATCTGGCATCATCAAAATCCCCCTTTTCCATAGAAAAAGAACCGTTGCAGGGCGCCTGCTGCACACGGCTCACCACCAGCGTTCCCGGCTCGATGGTATCTGAAAGCGTATATTCAGTCCCCCGGAGCGTCAACCGATGATTGGCGTGCTGGCGTGCGCCCATAATGAACTCCACTTTTTCGTCAAACGATGCAATATTGTCAATTTCACCCCACCCATCCGGGCGGATTCGAACACCCGGATGCACAAATCCCTGGCCGTTAAGCATGGACCGAAAAACCATCTTAAAAAGCCGTATCTCTTGATGCCCCTCAATCCTGTATAGTTCTTTGAAAGGAAATCGATCATAGGAATGAAGAAACTCGATCTGGAATACCTCGCCCGGAGAAACAGGAAGGCAGTAAAAGGGCCGTCCACCCAGCTCATCCCCCACAATCAGGTTGAGCTGGGCAGACCATGCCGAGGCAGGCCATCTCCCGCAGGTCAGGATCAACAGGGCTACCATCGAGATCAGGCATGCCATCAACTCTGAACGCTTCAAAATCCTGCGCATTTCAAACCAACGAAGTCTTTTCGCACGGCCCTCATTTGATTATTCCCCGCTCCTTCAGGAAGCGCTCTGCCCCTGGATGAAGCGGAATGGCAATACTCTTGGTCGCCGTCGCCAGCTTGATATCCTTGAAGGCCACGTGGATCTGGGCCAGTTCGGGCTGATGATCGAAAACGGTCTTCATGATGTCGTAAGCCAGTTTTTCGTCCATGTCCTTATTGCAAATGAAAATGCCGTAGTACTGGACTGTGGTAAAATCCGTCTTTTGATCCTTGTAGGTTCCCGCCTTGATGTTGGAAGGCGTATAGAAGGGATACTTCTTGCAGAAGGCCTGGATCTTATCGGGCTCCATGCTCAAAAAGTTTGTCTTCCGCTGTGTAACAAGGTCCATGATTGTAGGGGCTGGTGTTCCCAAAAGGTACATGGCGGCATGTGTCGTTCCGTCCTTCAGGGCCTCAGTCGCTTCGGGCGCGGAGAGGAACTGCTCTGCGATATTATCGTAGTTGATGCCGTACATTTCCAGGATCATGCGATTGAAGACCTCTGTTCCGGATCCGGCCGCGCCTACCGCCACCTTCTTCCCCTTCAGATCGGCAAGCGTTTTGATGCCGGTGCCTTCAACCGAATAGAAATAGGCATCGATGGGATATGTGGCAAAGAGGCCGCGAATATTTTCCCACTTCCGATCGGCCTTGAAATCCGCCTCGCCCTTATAAGCGAAGTAGGCGGCATCCGGCATGACAATGGCCAGGTCCACACGCCCGGTCCCGACGTTGCGGATGTTCTCCACCGAAGCCCCCGACGGTCTCGCCGATGCAGAAGTATTGGGAATGTACTTACTGATCAGGTTGGCAATACCGCCCCCCAGCGGGTACCAGGTTCCACCCGTGGATGCAGTAGCAATGATCAGGCGTTTCTCGGCAGCCTGAACCGACGTCCCCATAACACAGAAAACCACCATGACAAACAACGCGACGATGAAAATGCTTTTCTTGTTTCTCATTTGTCCTCCCCTTTCTTTCTGATTTTCGGATTCCTTCTGTTCTTAAATGAAAGTCGCAAGATAAACTAGTCGGTATTCGTGCCAATTGATTAATTCTTGATTCTTGATTCTTGATAAGAACTTGCTTTTTAGTGCTTTTTCGACGATGAATTATAGGCAAAACGTTTTTTTATGTCAATAAAAAAACTGCAATGCAGATATAATCGTCTTGGAAAGAATGGATCATGTCATTGCTTTTTTTTTGCGTTCTCCTGTTCCTGCAGAAGCTTCCACTGAATCTTGCCGGACGCATTCTTGGGCAGTTCATTGACGAATTCAACGATACGGGGATATTCATAGGCCGCGAATCTTTCCTTGCCCCAGGCCAGCATCTCCTTTTCCGTGATCTTCCCCTGGTAACCCTGGTTCAGAACAACACACACCTTCACCTCTTCACCTACTCTTTCATCCGCTGTACCGATTATGCAGGCTTCTCTGATGGCGGGGTGCTTGTAATATTCTCCTTCGATTGCTGCGGGCCATACCTTCAATCCCGCCCTGTTGACCAGTCTTTTTAAGCGATCCACAAAGTAATGATTACCGTCTTCATCCATGCGGACAATATCCCCGGTCCGAAACCATTTCACCCCGTTGATCTCCACAAATGCTTGTGCTGTTTCTTTAGGCCTGTTCCAGAATTCTTTAAACATACTCGGGCTTCTCATAAGTAATTCGCCGGATTGGCCGATCGGCATCTCCTGAAGGGTTTCAGGGTTAATGATCATGGAATCGATATCGAATAAGGGGAGGCCTACACACTTCACTGTGACCCTGTCCCGCGGATTGACGTGCGTTCCGGAACCGGCCTCCGTAAGCCCGTACCCCTCCGTATAAAGCAAACCCATCGCCGCCAGCTTATTCCCGACCGCATCGGGCACAGCAGCGCCGCCGCCGCCGAAAACAATCAATGAGCTCAAATCCCTTTTGTCAATGTCGGGCACTGACAAAAGATCGACGACGATGGTTGTAATATTGGAAAAATGCGTGCAGGAATATTTTTCAATGGCCTCGAGCGCCGCCTCTCTGTCCCAGCGCGAAAGCAGAACAATTGTCCCCCCTGTATAAACTGGGGCCGTCATACAATAGTGCATCCCGGTGATATGAAATAACGGCAATACGGTGAGATGAACCGAAGATGAATAATTGTAATTCCAGGCGGCCGCACGCAGGGTATTGACAATCAGGTTCCAGTGGGTATGCAGGGCGCCCTTGCGCTCGCCCGTGGTTCCCGATGTGTACATGATTAAAGCATTATCGTCCGGCCCCACCTTGATCGCCGGAGGATCCATCCTGCCGGCCATGACGTCCTTCCAGCTTTGAGCCGAGGTATCGATTTCTGCCGGCGTTAACATCTGCGCAGGCACGGGCAGAGCAGGTTTCTCGGGAAGGTAATCTTCATATTGGCAGGCGACGACTTTTTGCAGCGACGTCTCGTTCCGGATACCATTGATCATGGCAAGGGAAGACGCCATGGTCAAGATTGCCTTGCTCCCGCTATCATTAAGGAGCGCCTTTAAACCATCGGCACTCACCATCGGGTCTATGGAAACGACAATCGCATTCGCCCTTAAAATACCGTAATAGGCAATGACAGCATGCGGGGTATTGGGCAGATGAATGGCAACCCTATCCCCTTTTTGAATGCCGATATCCTTTAAGTAGCTGGCTAACTTCAGGCTGGAATCCCATAAAGCCTGATAGGTTATTTCGCTTCCGTAATAAATGATAGCGGCTTTGCCGGGATAACGTTTGGCGGTCACCTCGAGTGTCTCAAAGACCGGGACTTCTGGATAATCCAGAGATTTGGGCAACAACCTGGGCCAGCATCTGAACCAGCGGCGATCTTTTACAACAATGACTTTGCTTGGCATTATTCCCCTGCTTTTCCATTTGCTAAAAAATATCTATATTATAAGAACGCCCGAAAGTAAGCCAATGTCTTTCACATAAAATCCTATTTGAAAAATTGCAAGGAAATTATTCTTCCGAATATTTTTCAACAATCTATTCATAAGGAGTGGCCAGCATGAGAAAAACCATCTGGGATCAATATCGCAACAAGCTCAGAACTGCCGATGAAGCCGTTAACCCAAGTTCATGATTTTAAAAATAATTCTGCATAATATTAGATAGTTGCA
>CAYGNV010000231.1:0-4239 GCA_964351355.1 uncultured Smithella sp. | reverse complement strand
ATCATAGACTGGCTCCATTACGCCGATCACGGAATGGCTCTATAGCACCGATCAGGTTTCAAAAGAAACATTCTGCGTGAATACCTGCAATATAAAATTCTGGAAATCATCTTCAATTCCAGACTGGCCGGCAAGCTTTCATTTCTTGGCGGAACGGCGTTGCGCATTGTGCATGAAAACACGCGTTTTTCTGAGGACCTTGATTTTGATAATTTCAAGCTCAGCGAAAGTGATTTTGTGTTGTTGACCAAAGAAATCCAAAACGGACTGAAAATGGAAGGCTACGATGTGGAAATCCGCAATGTCCTGAAGAGGGCTTTTCGCTGCTATATCAGGCTGCCCCAGGTTCTGTTTGATAATTCCATGTCGGATTTAAGGGATGAAAAAGTACTGATACAAGTAGATACAGAACCACATGATTTTGCTTACACACCGACCAGGGTTTTTCTTAACAAGTTTGATGTATTTACCCAGATCCTTGTCACGCCTCCAGACATTCTTCTTGCGCAAAAAATATTTGCTTTATTGAACCGCAAAAGAGCTAAAGGCAGAGACTTTTATGACGTGATATTCCTACTGCAAAAAGCTAAACCGAATTATAACTACCTAAAAGAAAAAACGGGTCTTGCGGATAAACAGGCGCTGAAAAAAAAGCTGCTGGCCCATGCCGGGGAGTTGAACCTGAAAGAACTGGCCAAAGACGTAGAACCTTTTTTATTCAATCCTTCAGACAGCAAAAAGATAATTTTATTTTCGGAATACATCAAGCAGGTTGAGTTGTAAAACAGTGAAGAGCCTGTGCCGAAATTCTGGCAGCTGGGTCCGAAACCGAATTTGAATCAGGTCCATGACAGCTATAAGCGCCAGATGTTCAAACACGCGAAGTCAAAATTTGATGATCTGGCCAAAACCAAGTGTCCACCGCTCTTTGCAGAAATTGAGCAGCATAAGATCAAGGCGCACAAACTTCCGGCAACGTCCGCCGATGTCGAAGACGACGGGACATTTCGCCTGGTGGTGCTGGGCGCGGATTATGCCGGGGTTACGGGCGATCCGCCAAAGCCGGGTGCCGTGGATTATATCCGCACCCATTCGTCGCCGACGGATATTCATGTGGCTTCCGGGTCCAGTCGCATTGATTCTTTAAAGCATGACGGTAAAAAGGCGCTCATTATTAAGCAAACGCCTGGTGGCGCGGAAAAGTTGCCGGAAAGAGCATTTGGTGGCCGTCGTAGGACAAACATGGTGACACTCAACATCGCCGACGTACAGACGCTTGGCGATGAAATCCATCAAATAACAAAATTGCTGGCTGGCTGCGATCCCGTCATTGAAGCCTGCATCAGCATCAAGCCTAAACCAGGCATGGATACAAAGGAGATTGACGATGTTTTAAATAAGATCAAGAAAGAATGGAAGTTCTGATTTAGAGCGATCAGGTTGATACTTTGAAATAAAAAACGCCCCCATTTGGGAGCGTCGGCCCAGAGATGCTATCTCCGGGGATGTTAACTTTTGTTGAATTTAGGTTAGTTAAGATGCGTTTTTTTGTCAAGAAGAATTTAACATTATTAAAAAGGCAAAGTATAATCGAATGACTAAACAAAACGATGGAAAGACTGAGCGCGTGATCGCTTATATCGATGGGTTTAACCTATATTTTGGTTTGAAATCAAAAGTTTGGCGTAGATATTATTGGCTTAACTTGCAGGCATTGATGCAAAATTTAATCAAGCCCTATCAGGACCTTATGCGGACAAAATATTTCACAGCCAGAATTTCAAAACCGCACGATAAACAAAAAAGGCAAACAACCTATATCGAGGCGTTAAACACGCTTTCAGATTTCGAGATTTTTTTCGGCAAGTATCAGCTCAATCCTCGTAATTGTAAGAAATGCAATTATTCTGAGGAAGTTCCCAGCGAGAAGATGACAGATGTCAATATTGCCGTAGAGCTCATGTCGGATGCCTTCCTCAATCACTACGATGTAGCGTATCTTTTATCCGCCGATAGTGATTTAGTGCCGGTAATAACGCGCATCAGGTCTTTATTTCCCGAAAAGAAAATTGTTGTCGCATTTCCGCCGGAAAGGCATTCAAAAAATTTGGAAAATAGGGCTCGTTTTAGTTTTACGATTGGACGAGCAGCATTGGCAAAAAGTTTATTCCCAATGGAAGTTAAAAAAGCAGATGGATACGTGTTGAGATGTCCTGATTTATGGATAAACAAAGGAGACGACGGCGTTTGATGTGACCAAATAGTTTGGCCCTTAAGCATCAGGAAAAACCATTATCATTGCGTCAACGGAAGGCAACGTGCCGATTCCGGAAAAAGATGAAATCAAGATCGGGCTGAACGTTTACCGGAAGAAATAGCGGCGGCAGCAAATACCAATGCGTCATATTAAGATCAGTCGCTGGGGTTCTATTCTTTCAGAAAAATATTGGACGGCGTCGACGTCAACCATGCGGGCACAGGAAAATTGTTCGCCGGATCAAGATGTTTACAAGCGGCAGTGAAAAGCATCAACTTGCATGTATTGTTTGCATAAAGTGACGAAAAGTGTTATTTTGCACAATCAGTCCATACAAAGAGGTTTATATGCTGTCTGAATTTGTTCAAAATCTGGCTGCAAAAGGGCATGCTACCTTCAGCTTTGAGGAGATTTGTAAATTAAAAGATTCATCTCCCGAAGCGGTCAAGGCTGCCCTGCGCCGGTTGCAGAAAAAAGGCGATATTGCCATGCCCTATCGGGGATTCTATGTCATTGTCCCCCCGGAATACCGGGCCGCAGGCTGTCTACCGCCGGATCAATTCATTCCCGATATGATGAAGCACGTGGGCGAAGTTTACTATGCCGGACTTCTGAGTGCCGCCGAGTATCATGGGGCGGCGCACCAGCGCCCCCAGGTTTTTCAAGTTGTTGTGGCAAAAAGCCGCAGGCCGATTTCATGCGGCAAGATGCGGGTGAATTTCATCGTCCGCAAAAACGTCGCACAAATACCAACGGAAAAGATCAATACGCAGGCTGGCGAGTTGAAAATTTCCTCGCCGGAGGGCACGGCGCTTGACCTTGTTGGTTACGTTCATCAATGCGCGGGTCTGGATAATGTCGCCACGGTTCTGGCTGAACTTGCGGAAAAAATTAACACCGGGAAACTACGGCAGCTTGCTGAATTGTCTCCGATTGCCTGGGTGCAGCGTTTGGGGTATCTGATGGAACTTATTGGCGCGAAAGACAAAACAGATGGCATAGCCGGATATGTTGCCCAGAAACACCCGGTGCGCACGCCTTTGGCACCTGCTCTCAGAACCATCGGCGCAAAAACCGACGGCCGCTGGCGCGTGTTTGTCAACACCAAAGTGGAGCCTGATCTATGATTTCCAATGCCTTCATCAAGGAATGGCGTCAGAAAGCCCCTTGGCCGAAAAACGATCAGGTCGAACAGGATTTGATCATCAGCCGGGCGCTGGTGGAAATATTCAATCACCCCGACGTGGCTGAAAATCTTGCTTTCCGCGGGGGAACGGCGCTGTATAAATTATATTTAAAACCCGTTCGCTATTCTGAAGATATTGATCTGGTTCAGGTGCATCCGGGTCCGATCGGATCGCTGATGGATGCTCTCAAAGAAGTTTTGAATCCCTGGCTGGGCAATCCGAAACGCAAACAGTCTGAAGGGCGGATTAAGCTGACCTACCGGATGTCTGCGGAAAGCGGTTTGCCGCTCAAGTTGAAGGTGGAGATTAATTCACGTGAGCATTTTACGGTGTGTGGTCTGGAAACACAAAATTTGGATATCCAATCCCGCTGGTTTTCCGGCGGCGCTTCGATCCTGACCTATTCACTGGACGAATTGCTCGGCACTAAAATGCGGGCCTTGTATCAGACGGTGGTAGGTTGAAAAAATGGACACCAATGATGAGGTAGGAAAACTGATACGGAGGTGTGAAAATGGAAAGAGTACGCACGGTCGATGCGCGACTTGGATCTATTGTTTTTAAAAAACATGTACCCTACAAAGATTCTTGCCAGAGAAATTTTGATCCGCTATGTTTTGTTGCGCGACAAACCACAAAAAAGCGGACTTTTTGAGTCCGCTTTTTTCAACTATTATTTTTTGATCTTCTTAACGGTTTTTTGATCACTGTCGAATATTTTGGACAGTTCCCATTTCTTTCGCGTTTTCCAGCTTCCCTTGTGGTAGGCGTAACTGACCAGAAGCGGCAGGACGG
>CAYGNV010000230.1:0-4252 GCA_964351355.1 uncultured Smithella sp. | reverse complement strand
CATTCCCGAAAGTTCCATATTGCCTCTACCGTAATTTCAGCGTGCTGATCGCCACAAGCGCCAGCAGGATCGAAATGATCCAGAACCGGACAATCACTTTTGGTTCCGCCCAGCCCTTGAGTTCAAAATGATGATGGATCGGCGCCATCCGGAAAATCCTTTTGCCGCCCGTCAGTTTGAAATAACCGACCTGGAAAATGACGGAAAAAGTTTCCATTACAAAAACACCGCCGACAATGGCCAGCAAAATTTCCTGCTTGGTAATGACGGCTACCGTTCCCAGCGCTCCGCCCATCGCCAGCGATCCGACATCTCCCATGAATATTTCCGCCGGATAGGCATTAAACCACAGAAAGCCGAGCGCTGCGCCCATCAATGCCCCGCAGAACACAGACAACTCCCCTGCGCCGGGGACATAAGGAATTTGCAGATAATTTGCCACTTTCACGTTACCGACAAAGTAGGCAAACAGTAAATACGTCGCAAAACAAATGCATGCGGGGCCAGTCGCCAGGCCGTCGAGACCGTCTGTCAGATTCACGGCATTGGCCGCGCCCACGATAATAAAAACGCAAAGCAGAATGTATCCCCAGCCCAGATCGGGTAAAACGGTCTTAAAAAAGGGAATTGTCACCTGCGAGCTAAACCCCGGTTTGAAATACAAGATAAGGCCGACAAACAAGGCGATCATAATTTCCGCGGCGAGCCGCGTTTTTTTGGAGACGCCGTGGGAGCTTTTCCCGGCCAGTTTCCGGTAATCATCCAAAAAACCGATCAAGCCAAACCCAACCGTTACCAGCAGAACCAACCAGATGTAACCAACCGCAAGATTGGCCCACAACAGTGTGGAGATGACCACCGCGAAGATGATGAGGATGCCCCCCATCGTGGGCGTTCCTTTCTTCACCAGATGAGTTTTCGGCCCGTCTTCACGTATCTGCTGATCAATTTGCAGGCTTTGCAGCTTGCTAATCAGCCAGCGCCCCAGAACCAGGCAAATCAGCAAGGCTGTGATCGAAGCGAAAATTGTCCGAAACGTGATATAGCGAAAGACGTTGAAGGATGAAAATATTGTATGCAAAGGATATAAAAATTCGTAAATCACTTTTGTTCTCCCAATTAATGCACCGCTGTCTTGCCTTCGGCCTTTCCAGCGCCGAAATCATCGCGGATTCTGTCCGCAATCCTGTCCATCTTCATGCCGCGCGAGCCTTTTACTAAAACCCAGTCGCCTTTGCGCAGGTGCTTTTTCAAATAAGCGACGGATTCTTCAACGTCTGTTAAATACATAATCTGTTCTTCAGCCAGACCGCCGTCCAATGCGCCCGCGGCCGTTACGGTGGCAAAATTTCCCTGGAGAAATACAGCCGTCACCCCGATGGTCGCCAGAAGCATCCCGACTTTTCTATGCATCTCCGGCGCGGCCTCCCCCAATTCCAGCATATCGCCTAAAAAAACGAATGCTTGATGTCCGTTTCTTAAATCCTTCAGGGTCAGCAGGGCTTCCCGCACGGACGCGGGATTGGCATTATAGGCGTCATCCACCAGATACGCGCCATTTTGCAGTTTGATAATCGCCATGCGTCCGCCCACCGCCTGAAACGAAGCCAGGCCCTGACAAATTGATCTAAAGCTGATGCCGCAGGCGATGGCCGTCGCTGCGGCAGCCATGGCGTTATAGATATTGTGAATGCCGGCGATTTTCATATCTACTTTGTGTGCGCTGCCACCCGCGAGCAGGTTGAAGCTGACGCCTCTGGCGCCGCGCTTTTTGATATCACTCACGCTGATATCGGCATCGGCGCTCATTCCGTATGTCACGCGCCGGCCTGACCATCTTTGCGCAACCAAACGAACTGATTCGTCATCAAGATTCACCACAATTGTTCCGGCATGCCCCATGTGCAGAAACAAGTCGCCCTTTTCCTCGCGAATAGCCTCCACGCTACCCAACCCGGCCAGATGAGCATGACCGATATTGGTAATCAAGCCGATATCCGGCGCGGCAATTTGCGTCAGTCTGCGAATCTCGCCGCGCTGATTCATGCCCATTTCCAGAATGGCGATCTCGTGGCGCCCGGTCATGCGGAAAATGGTCTGAGGCAATCCGATGAGGTTGTTGAAATTGCCTTCCGTCACCAGAACGTTCTTTTCCCGACGCATGATCGCCGCGATCATTTCCCGGGTCGTCGTCTTCCCCGATGACCCGGTCAGTCCGATCACGGGCAACGTAAAACGATTGCGGTAAGCATGGGCGAGATCGCCCAGCGCCACAAGCGTATCCTTCACTTCAATGATACCGGCGTGCGTCTTGATCTTTTCCAGGTCGATGCTGCGGACGTCGGAAACAATGACGCAAGATGCGCCGTCGTCTGCAGCCTTCTGCACAAAGGCATGGCCGTCAAAATTCTCTCCATGAAGGGCGATAAAAAGATTCTCTTTGTAAATTTTTCTGGAATCCGTGGAAACACCGTAAACTTTGTTTTCCTTCTTTCCGGCAATCAGACGCCCGCCGGTGGCGGTAAGCAGCTCGGCCAGGGAAAACACGGGAGATGGAGGCTCCGGGAGTCTCTCTTGCATGGCTTGCGCTGCGATCACGCGGTCGTCAAACGGTATTTTTTGCGTTCCCAGAATCTGATAGTCTTCATGGCCTTTGCCGGCAATCAGGATAATGTCCTGCGGCTCAGCCAGACGTATGGCGGCAACAATAGCGGCCTTCCGGTCGGCAATCACTGTATAGGCATGCGCGTCGTCCGCAAACACCGGGTGTTCCGGCGGTACTTTTCTTATTTTTTTCTGGTCGATTCCCGCCTCGATTTCACCGATAATCGCCAGCGGCTCTTCACGGCGCGGATTGTCGGATGTCACAAGGGTCAGATCGCTGTAATCCGTTGCCGTCTCGCCCATCATGGGTCTCTTGGCGCGGTCGCGATTGCCCCCACATCCAAAGACAGTCAATATTCTTTTTTGCTTGAGTTTGTCTAAATTCTGCAGCACCTGTTTTAAAGCATCCGGCTTGTGGGCGTAATCGACAAAGACATGAATGCCGGACGATGATTCCACTTTTTCCAGACGCCCCGGCACGCAGGGTAATTTTTTGATCCCGGCCTCGATGGCGGCAGGCGCCACGCGTAAAACAGACGCGGCAGTAGCGGCGGCCAGAATATTGGACAGATTGAATCGGCCGATGAGACCGGAGGCCACGGCAATCTTTTGTCCACCGACATGAATTTCAGCCCGGATGCCGTCTAATGTTATTTCCTCTCTTTCAACTATTATTCCGTTATTTTTTCCCATGCCAAAGGCCTGCGCAGGCATTTGCACTTCACGCAAGAGTCTTTGCCCCCAGGGATCATCGGCATTGATAATCATTTTTGTTGGATAGTTTTTCTTGCTCTGCGGCAATATTTCGGCAAACAATCTTTTTTTGGCCTGAAAATAGGCCTCCATATTCTTGTGATAGTCGAGATGCTCCGGACTGAGATTGGTGAAGATCCCCAGATCAAAATCGCAATCATCAACTCTTCTTAAATCCAGCGCGTGCGACGATACCTCAGCAATCACATGCGTTACGCCGGAACTAACCATCTCGCTGAGGATTTTTTGCATTTCGTAAGATTCCGGCGTGGTGTTCGGAGCGGGCAATACTTTGCCGTTGTAACGGTAATTCACCGTTCCTAAAACGCCGCAGCGAAAACCGGCGGCCGTCAGAATCGATTCCAGCAGATAGGCCACCGTTGTTTTACCGCTGGTTCCGGTAATGCCGATGAGGGTCAGACGGGAAGACGGATCACCAAAATAATTTTTCGCGAGGATTCCTAACGCGCGGCGGCTGTCGGACACTTTGATGGCGAGGATTCCGTCAGGCACGCCAATATCTTTTTGATGAACAATAAAACTCGCACCACGCTCAATCGCTTGACCGATAAAATCATGACCGTCATGGGCCAGTCCGGGAATCGCGACAAATAACGACCCTCGTTCGCATTGATCCGCGGCGTAACAGACCGATGATACGTCGCCTGCTTGATCTGTCCCATTCCCGATCACATTAACGCCTTGGAGTAATTGCCGCAGTTCCATCATACTTCCATACCTCAGTTTTTCATCGCAAATACAATTTTACACAATCGCTCATCACCTAAGGCTGATCCGGGTTCCGTGGACTGGCTCACAGCCCAGCCGCTGCCGGATACCTGCAGCTCAATCGATCTGGATTTCGCCATTTTTAATGCTTCCCGAATGGTCAAAC
>CAYGNV010000229.1:0-4293 GCA_964351355.1 uncultured Smithella sp. | reverse complement strand
ATTTTTAAATTAGGTTTGCCGGGCGCTGTTTGCTATTCTCGGACAGCCTCCTAGTCTTCCTCGTGCAGAATAATTTTTGACTGTTCGTCCTGTAAAATCTGTCGCCGGGGAAGCGTTATCCTAACTGTTGTGCCGGTTGGCCCTTTATGCGGGTCGGCATTAGATTTGATAGAAATATCACCGCGATGAGCTTTGACAGTCGCATAAGTCTGCGGCAGCCCTAAACCGGTTCCGCCACCGATCGGTTTGGTGGTAAAAAAAGGCGTAAAAAGAAGTGGGATGTTTTCTTCGGCAATACCCACTCCTGTATCGGCTAGTGTAATGGATACCTGATGGTCGTCCCCTTCGACGGTAATGATCAAAGAACCTCCATCCGGCATGGCCTCAATGGCGTTTTGTTCCAAGTCAAATAAAGCGGTGACCATTTGTTCATAGTCGATCCATACCACATTATTTTCAAGAAAATACGTCAGCTTGATGTCGATGTTACCATGCCGGGACAGTTTCGCTAGACTCTCTTCTATTATTTTAACGATATTGGTTTCCCTGAGTTTCAGACCGAACAAGTGATGATGGCCTCCTTCAACCTCTAAGCTACACGAGAGTGTTTACCTGAATAACACTTTCATTGCCAAATAAAAAATCAGGAACTATCTTATCAGAAACTATCTTATTGACAGCAAATCACTGGCCATGATAGATATAATTATAGTTCAGTAATATTTTAACAGCAAATGAAGTTTTCCAAAACATTATCTTTTTTGCTGATTGATGAGGAGTAGCCTTTGAAACTGCGCGATGTAAGAGAAATCCTGGATGCCGAAATCATTTTCGGTGAAGAAACCCTCGACATGGAAATCACAACAGCCTTCGCCTGCGATTTAATGAGCGATGTTTTAGCCTTTGCCAAAGCAGGCAGCATACTGCTGACTGGGCTGACCAACCCTCAAGTCGTCAGAACCGCTCATGTCCTTGACATTGCGGCAATCATCATCGTTCGCGGCAAAAAACCTTCCACCGAGACTATTGCTCTGGCAAAAGAACTGAAAATTCCCATCATGATGACAAAATATATTTTATTCGAAACAGCAGGCCGACTGTACAGCAAAGGCATTGTCGGTTGTTTGCAAAAAGTTGAAACCAGTGGCCGAAACTAACCCAATCGTTGTTTATTCTGGAATTTATAATATCGAAGGCGGTAATTTTAATTCGGCGGGAATCGTCTCGACCAACATTAAATCCGTTCTGAAAAAACTGGGTATTCCCGGTGACATCGTCCGAAAAGCCGCCATCGTTTCTTATGAGGCGGAAATCAATGTCGTTTCCTATGCCAAGAAAGCCGTGGTTAATCTGCTGGTCAATCCCGCTGTGGTAACCATTGAGGTCATTGACGAAGGTCCCGGCATTCCCAATATTGATTTGGCTATGCAGGAAGGCTACTCCACCGCCGATCAGAGAATTCGCGAAATGGGCTTCGGCGCCGGCATGGGACTTTGCAATATAAAGAAGTATTCCGATGATTTCCACATCACATCGGAGGTCGGCAAAGGCACTCATTTAATAATGACTATTCATTCGCAATAATGAGGGTTTCATCATGAAAATTGAGAAAATTGCTCAATTGTTGGGGTTAGAGGTCAAAGCAGGCAAGGACAGCCTGGATCGTGAAGTCACAGGCGGCTACACGGGGGATCTATTAAGCGATGTCATGGGCAACTCCAAAGAAGGCTATATCTGGATTACGCGTCAGGTCCATCAGAACATTGTCGCCGTCGCCAGCCTCAAGGAGCACGCGGGGATCATCCTGATTAACTCCTGCCAGCCCACCAAAGAAACGCTGGAGAAAGCCGAAGCGGAAAAAATCCCCATTTTAGTGTCCGACCTGCCCGCTTTCGAGATTTCGGGAAAGATCTATAACTTGCTGACGGCAAAAAACTGATTGTCGAAAACGCCTCCTCCTGATTCTTGCCCGACAATAAAAGTATCTGATCTCCCGCGGTGAAAACCGATGCTGAAAGTTTATAATTGCGATCTTCATATTCATACCTGCCTGTCGCCTTGCGCCGAACTGGATATGCATCCGAAAGCCATCGTGCATCGGGCGCTGGAAAAAAAAATCGACATGCTTGCCGTTTGCGATCATAACGCGTCCGCTAATGTACCTTATGTCATCGCGGCCGCCGCCAAAACAAATCTGAAAGTGATGGCCGGCATGGAAGTCACTACCCGCGAAGAAGTTCACCTGCTGGCCCTGTTTGAATCGCTGCCCGATCTGCTGGAATTTCAGGCCATCATTGATCAGCATCTTTTCGGCCAAAATGATGAAACAAAATTCGGCGTTCAGGCGATTGTCAACGAACTGGGAGAAGTGGAAGGCATCAACGACCAACTTTTAATTGGAGCCACGGATTTATCCATTGACCGCATTGTCGCCTCCATTCATCAATTCGGGGGCCTTGCGATCCCCGCACATATCGACCGGGAAAGTTTCAGCGTGCTGAGTCAGCTCGGTTTCATTGATCACAGCGCCGGTTTCGACGCGCTGGAAATATCAAAAATAACGGGACTTCAACAGGGACGGACCCGCTATGCAGACTTGCATCGTTATCCGTTTGTTACTTCATCCGACGCTCATTTCATAAAAGACATCGGAACATCAACCACCGGCATTGTGATGAGGGAAGCCGGCTTTGCCGAATTAAAACAGGCTATTTTCAAACAAAACGGATGTCATATTCTGGAGTCACCATGCTGACTCTTGCTGCACATATTCTTGATATAACGGAAAACTCGATTCGCGCCGGCGCAACACTCATCGAAATCAGCATTGATGAAGATTCCCCAAGAGATTTACTCACCATCGAAATTCTGGATAACGGCCACGGCATGAGCCAGGAGATGCTGCAAAAAGTCCTCGATCCGTTTTTCACCACCAAAACGGTGCGACGTGTCGGACTGGGAATTCCACTCTTAAAAGAGGCCGCCGAACGGGCAGGAGGGGTTTTCAGTATAAATTCACAAGAAAATCAAGGGACTAAAATTAAAGCCACCTTTGGGCTGCGTCATTTGGACCGGCAACCACTAGGCGATATCATCAATACAATAATTATTCTGATTATTGCAAATTCAGAGGTTGATTTTTTTTATAAACACAGGCATAATGACCGGCGGTTTGGAGTGGATACCCGCGAAATCCGAAAAGAAATCGAGGATGTACCCATCAACCATCCTGAGATAATAAAATATATCCGGGGCGTTATTGAAGAAGGATTGCGCGAAATAGAGCCGGAAGCATAGCGTGCCCCAAAGATCGAGGAGGAAGCAAATGAAAGCCCAAGACACTGAGTTATTGAAGGAATTTACACCAGAACAAGTTGCAAAGCTAAACAGTATCATCGAAAAGCATAAAGGAACAGCCGGAGGATTAATTCCTGTATTGGAAGAAGCGCAGGTCTGTCTGGAATATCTGCCTCTGTCCGCGCAGAAAAGAATAGCCGCCGGCTTGAATTTGCCTTTGAGCCGCGTCTATGGCGTGGTCACCTTTTACTCGTTTTTCACGATGACCCCGCGCGGAAAACATACCATTCGTGTTTGTCTGGGCACAGCCTGTTACGTGCGCGGCGGCAAAGCGCTCACCGAGACCATCGAAAAGCAGTTCGGCATTAAAGAAGGGGAAACCACGGCGGATCGCCTGTTCACCCTGGAATCCGTCCGCTGCCTGGGCGCCTGTGGTTTGGGACCGGTCATTGTGGTGGATGAAGATGTTCATGGCCGCATCAAACCCGGCAAGGTCAAAGACGTCTTGAGTCAATACAATTAATCATTCAAAGTATAAATAACGGAGGACGCACCCATGGCGAAATTAACCATTGATGATCTAAAAAAGATTAAAGAAAAAGTACATAAGGAGATGTCTTTGCGGGACGGCGACCGCCGCGTCAAAATTACCGTTCATATGGGAACCTGCGGAATTGCTTCCGGCGCAAAAGAAGTGATGGATACGCTGCTGGAAGAAATTGAAGCTGCAAACGTTCATGACGTGATCGTCACCACATCCGGATGTATGGGCCTTTGCAGCCGGGAGCCCCTGGTGACCGTCGAAGCAGTGGACACCGAACCGATCAAGTACGAATATGTCAACCCCAATAAGATGAGGCAGATATTCAAAAGGCATGTTATGGCAGGGGAAGTACAGACCCCCTTCGTTCTGGCAAAAGGCTCTGAAATCATAAAATAATAAATAATCGATCCGGCGGATGCCGTCATCTCGCGCGGGGATCGTTTTTAAGGAGG
>CAYGNV010000228.1:0-4296 GCA_964351355.1 uncultured Smithella sp. | reverse complement strand
ACGCTGCGGACAATGCGCTCACCTATGTGGGCGGCAGTGTATTGGGACCGGGTGTCGTGACATCGGAATTTAAAATCAACTATGTGAGGCCGGCGATGGGTGACTATATTGTCGCGCGGGCGACGGCGATTTATGTCGGAAAAACGCAGGCTGTTTGCCGTTGCGATGTTTTCGCCGTCAAGGACGCAAAAGAGAGTCTGTGTGCGACGGCTCAGGGCACTATTACCAAAATTGGACCGTCCCAATAGTCGATCTGTCTGGAGTGGAAGCAATCGCGGAAATACGATAAGGATGGATGCAGAGAAAAACATCCCTGCGGTTTTCGTTGCGGAAACCGCAGGGATGTTTTTGTTACTTATTCAACATTGTCGATTTTCGGTTGGAATCGAACCATGTTCGCCTTGCTCTTGGAGAGCTTTTTGATATCTTCCCATTCCTTATCGCTTTTGATCCACCAGAAATACTGAGTCGGCGAAGTCAGCTTGCCGTCTTCAACAGTCTGGACTGAACCATTAATCAGGAGCCTTCCATTGGGATTGATGCCGAAGATTTCCGTAGGAATCTTGTCGCCCAGAATCGGCAGAGCTTTCGGGAATGCTGCGCGGATCGCCCGTACGTCCGAGGGCGTGCCGGCTGCTTCAATGGCTTTAGCCAGAGCGTGGGTGACGCCGTAATTTCTATAGCACTCAGAGGTTACAAGTCGTTTGTAAGTGGCTTTGTATTTCTTATCGAATGCTTCCGAAACCGGAACAGGGACGCTGGGCGGCGCGGCGACGCCGATGGTGTTGTTCATCAGCTTATAGCTCCTGAGAATATTGGCCATGTAATCAAGTTTGGCCTGGTCAAGACAGATGAAGCCGCCGGTAAATCCCATGCCGCGCGCCTGTTCAATCACCAGAGCGGTTGTGGCCGAGGGGCCGCCAATCAGAAGCGCATCCGGTTTGGTGGCAAGGGCCGCCGTCAGCGGTGCGGAAAAGTCCGTCTCCGTGAAATAGTTGGCCGGTTTGTCGATCGTGATGGTGCCGCCGGCTTTAATCCAGTAATCACCAAAAGCTTTGCGCCATTCTTCGCCATAGGCGCCCAGCGTCGTGACCATCGCTATTTTTTTCCAGCCTTTTTTCAGGGCGATTTCCGTGAACTGCTGAATGTAAACGGTAAAGGCAGGTGCCGTGCAGCCGATTAAGAGCGTGTTGCCCAACTGGACGACTTTGGGCGTGCTGGTATAGGCCATCAAAAGAAACTCGTTGCCTTTTTCTTCGTTGATTTTGGACATGGCCGCAATAGTCGTAAATACCGCATTGTAAATGGCGACGGCCTTGCCGGCTTGCAGGCGGCGGGCGTTGTTCACGGCGGTCGTCGGATCAGCGCGGTCGTCTAGTCTTTCGAGCTTGAATTTATAACTTTTCCCTTTGATGTTGATGCCGCCGGCCGCATTGATTTCGTTGACGGCCATCTCGATGCCGTAGAAACAATCCTGACCATACTCGGCGGCGGGACCGCTCAGCGGCCCTGAAAATCCGATTAAGATGTCATCGGCGCTTGCTGTTACAGCCCATGTCATCACCAAACAGCTGACCAGTATAAAAAATTTACCCTTCCAATGCTTCATTTCTTCTCCTCCTCTTTTTTGTTTAGTATCCCCTTGCTTCAATATCTAAAAATTAAATAAAAAAGCCAGTATGCAGGTTTGTGCGCATTAAACAAATTTATAGAATAGATGGAACAAAATCAGCTTTCTTGACATACACCGTAAAGTATTTTAAACTTAATACTATCAGCCACTTAATTCAATATATTGCATTTATCTTGTAATAATGAGTATAAAAAAACCGATCCTATTTGTCAATGTAATAAACATGAAATTGAAAATTAATTTTTTGTAAATATTTCTTGTAAAGGTCATGGATATTTGATTAATAATACACGACAGAAAGTGAGGAGAAGCTATGGGCGAAGGCATAAATGATTACGCAAAGAACATCGTTGATTTAAGACGCCATATGTGGATGGACGGTGTTGAAGTGGAATTGCGCCGTCTGATCTGGCAGATTGCCGTGGTCGGCAAGTACATTTCCGCCAAGATCCATGAATCAAACCGCAAGCTGGCCGGTTTTAAAAATATCTACGGGGAGGACCAGCTGGCACTGGATCGCGTAACCGACGATATCCTGAAAAATAAATTGCAGCATTCCGGATTTGTGAGCCACTATGCTTCCGAAGAACTGGAAGATATTGTTGCCATAGGCTGCGGTCAGGAAAAATACATTGTCACCGCCGACCCGCTTGACGGTTCTTCTCTGGTGGACACCAATTTGTCCATTGGCACGATCATCGGCATCCATAACAAATCCATTTTTGATAGCGGAAGAAATTCGATGGTGGCCGCGCTTTACATCACTTACGGTCCGCTGATCACGATGATCTATTCGGCGGGCAAGGGCGCGCACGAGTTTGTCTTGGACCGGGAAGGGGAATACGTCCTTTCCGAAGAAAAAATTCGGCTCAAGGAAAAGGGATCTATCTTTTCACCCGGCGGCCTACGCCGCGACTGGCCTGCCGCGCATCTGAAGTTTATTGAGAAACTGGAGGAAGACGGCTACAAACTGCGCTACAGCGGGGGGTTTGTCCCCGACATCAATCAGGTTCTGATTAAGAAGGGCGGGCTGTTCACTTATCCCGCGCTGAAAAAATCGCCTCAGGGGAAATTGCGGCTGCTGTTCGAATTACAGCCAATGGCTTTTATTATGGAGCAGGCCGGCGGCCTTGCCACAGACGGCAAAGAAGACATTTTATCCCTGAAAGTCACCTCGATTAATCAACGTGCGCCGATTTACATCGGCTCTGCGGCGGAAGTGAAAATGGCGGGGCAATTTCTGTCGCAATAACTACAGCTTATAAGGAGCAGCCATGATTTACGAAAACAAAGATCAGTTGAAAAAAGGATGCAAATCGATACTGGCCTTCGACGGCGACGATGTCCGCGTTTTAGATGAAGGCAGATTTCAGAATAAATTGATTGACGATTTGATGTACACAGTCGTGTTTAGTCCCGATCCGGGAACGAAGGAAGCCGCGGGTTTTCTGATTCGGCGGGGCGCCGCCTCGCTGGGGATTGTGTCTGCGTCGATTCAATCGCTTTATGAGGCGATGGGACGAAAGGAAATCGTCGGTTTCACTGTTCCCGCAATCAATATCCGCGGCATCAGCTATGATGTCGCGCAGGCCGTTTTTCGCGCCGCGCTGAAAGGGAAAGTGGGGCCGGTCCTATTTGAAATAGCCCGTTCGGAAATCGATTACACGAAGCAAAGACCACATGAATATACATGCGCCATCATCGCGGCGGCCGTCAAATCCGGCTGGCGCGGCCCGGTTTTTCTGCAGGGCGATCACTTCCAGATGAACGCCAAAAAATTTGCCGCTGACGCGGAGAAGGAAACACAGGCGGTCAAGAACTTGATCTGGGAGGCTATCGAAGCCGGATTTTACAACATCGACATTGATACGTCCACACTGGTGGATTTGTCTCAGCTCACGGTCAAGGATCAACAAAGAATCAACTTTACGCTTGCGGCGGAACTGACCACCATGATCCGCGATTTGGAGCCGGAAGGCATTACCATATCCGTAGGCGGCGAGATCGGCGAAGTCGGCGGCAAGAACAGCACGGTCGAAGAGCTGCAGGTCTTTATGGATGGCTACCTGGAAGAACTCAAAAAGCGCGGCGACGGGTTTGCGGGTATCAGCAAGATCAGCGTACAAACCGGGACGACGCATGGCGGCGTGCCGCTGGCCGACGGCACGGTTGCGAAAGTTAAAATTGACTTTGACGTTTTGGAAAAATTGTCCGAAACATCCCGCTTAAAATATGGCCTCGCCGGCGCCGTTCAGCATGGCGCTTCCACGCTGCCCGATGAGGCGTTTAACCGTTTTCCCGCCACCGGCACCGCCGAGATTCATCTGGCGACCGGTTTTCAGAATATGATCTATGACAGCAAAGGATTTCCTTCCGAGCTGCGGGCGAAAATTTATGATCATCTGAAAGCCAACATGAAAGATGAATGGAAGGAAAAAGATACGGAAGAGCAGTTCATCTACAAAACCCGCAAGAAAGGATTCGGACCGTTCAAGCTGGAATTATGGCATTTGCCGGCGGGTATCCGCAGTAAAATCTGCGCCGAACTGGAGCATCAATTTGCCTTTCTGTTTGACAAGCTGAAAGTTAACGGAACGCGTCCGATCATGGACAAATATATTAAGCCGGTCGATGTGCCGCTGAAAATGCCCGCGGCGCTGAAA
>CAYGNV010000227.1:0-4300 GCA_964351355.1 uncultured Smithella sp. | reverse complement strand
ATGAAATGGTTGGAAACGGGGACGATCCGGCCCGAGAGCATCATTACGGACATTATCCCGCTGGCGGACATCGCCTCGAAAGGTTTCGAAGTTCTGGCGGGAAAAAGCAAAACCGCCATCAAGATTCTGGTTGAACCCTGAGGATAAGCCAAAAGGTACAACGATTTCTCAAGATGTCCTGCTCTTGTGTCATGGCTTGTTCTCCGTGATCATCACCTTAATCGCTTCAGGGTCCTGCAACTGCGTTTTGAATGCCAGGGCGGCCTGATCCAAAGAGAATCGATGGGTGATCAGAGGTTTGGCGCTGACTTTTCCGCTTTTGAGAAGCTCGATCGACGCGGGGAAATTGCCCCCCAGGCAGCCGATCAGGGAGAGGTTCTTGGCGATTGCGGGCAGGGGATCCCAGGCCAGGGGGTCTTCGTAAATTCCTACGAGCATGATCTTTCCGCCGCCGCGGGCCAGGGCGATAGACTGATCAAAGGTCGCCTGCATTCCCGCGCATTCCACGACGATATTGACGCCCATTTTGGATGTCGCTTCCAGGGCTGCCTTGACGACGTCATCCTTTGCCGCATCGATGATAATATCGGCGCCGCATATTTTGGCGGCTTCCAGTCGGGAGGGTCTGCGTCCGCTGGCAATAATTTTCGCGACCCCCATAGCCTTTAAAACCTGAACGGCGTAGAGTCCGATCACCCCCAGGCCGATGACGGCGACCATGTCGTTTTCTTTGGGCAGGGCGCGGTTGACGGAGAAATATGAAATGGAAAGAGGTTCTACCGAAGCCGCGTCCTCATAACTTAATTCATCGGGCAACGGGAATACATTGCGTCCCAAGGCGGCAGAGGGAATATGGACATATTCCGCCATGGCGCCGGGGAATTGGTAGCCCAAGAGCGCCATGTTGGAGCAGCGGTGCCCCTTGCCCTGTGTGCACCAGAAACATGTTCCGCAGGGCTTGAAACCAACCGCCGTTACGCGTGTGCCCGGCGCAATACCCGTCACCTGGGAACCGACTTCGACGATATCGCCGCTGAATTCGTGTCCGAAAATTGTGCCGTCCTGGCCGTCTCGTTTATAAACATGCAGGTCGGAACCACAGACACCGCAAGCCTTTACCTTGATGATGACCCCGTGGGGTTCAAGAATGGGATCGGGAACGGTTTCCGTTCTGATGTCCCTCGCGCCGTGCATCACTGCTGCCTTCATTGATTTCTCCTCTCTGAGCCGAAGTGTTTATAAACGGCCATATCTATTTCAAATATTGAAAAAGCTGTCAAGATGATAAGGCATCGCGGCTATTTTATCGCGACGATCTGTGCGAGGACAATCCGTCCTTCCGCTAGATTACGCAACTGGTTTTGCACCATGTCCTCGGAATCGGCTCCCAGGAGCACATGAAATCCAAGGGGTGGCAGGCCTTCCTTGCGAATTTTCTCGGCCAGGGAAGCAAACCGTGTCCGCGCAACATCCGTCGTATCCGCCCAGTCGACGATTCTGAACCCCGCTTGATGGAGAAGTTCACGTAGCTCGTCTGGTGTCACCACAAAGCTTGTTTCCGGCAGACGGGCCCAGGGGACGGGAAAGAGCACCGGACCAGACGGGCCGGCGAGGATGTCATAGATTGCCAGTGTCCCTCCAGGCTTGAGCACTCTGAACATTTCGCGGTAGAGCCGGGTCTTGTCCGGGATATTCATCGCGACGTGCTCTGTCCACACGACGTCGAACGTCCCGTCCGGAAACGGCAGGTGGAGGGCATCCCCTTGTTGATAACGGACAAGCGCAGACAAGCCGATTCTCTCAGTGAGCATCGCAGCCACGCGGCAGTATTCGTCGGTAAGATCTATGCCGGTGACGCGGCAGCCGAACTCGCGCGCGAGACAGCGTGAAGAACCGCCGATGCCGCTGCCGACGTCAAGAACGTGCATCTTTGAATCAATTCCTGCGGCGCGCGCAAGCTCGAGGGTGGCGACGCGGCCTCGAATATGGAATTCGTCAACCGGCGCCAGGTCTTCTGGCGCGAGCCGATTTATGTCTTTCCCGGCTTTCTCGAGTGCGGCAAGGATCAGCCGGCCGAGATCAGGCCTGGTGTAGTGATTCTGAATGTTCTGGTTCAACCCGGTTGACATCATTCACCCCCTCATCTTTAAACCATCCATAACAGCTTTGCAGGCTTTGCCCGTTACCACAACCACTTCGTTCACGGCTTCTACCTCCAGAGCGTTTTTATTGTGGAGCATATAATACATCTGTTTTATTACCGCCAGCTATATGATGAAAAAATATTGATTTATTTCTTGATTTCAAGAGGAATTTTGCGCATATTACTTCACAAATTAATACTTGAGCTCTAAAAACAGGAGGTAAAAAGATGGTTGATTGGGCGGAAAAAAGCGCGGCATTCAGAAAATACCTGGCTCTCAAAACCGAACCGGTGGTATTTAAAAGGCTCGAAAAGGCTGCGGAGTTGGATAATATCAAGGGTCTCACCCGAATGGACAAAACTCACACCTTTTGTCAGTTGCCCTTTATGGTCAGAACCATGGGGATGACCCTGGGCGTCGTAAGCGACAGCAAGATCCTGGATCGATGCAAGCGTCTTCATGCGTTGCGGCCCACAACAGAAGAAACCATGCAGACAGAGGCTGACATGCTTTCGAAGACATGGTTTGCCTCGCCTTCTGACGCCATGGCGCAACAGAAGGATTATCCCCTGATGCCCACCGGAGAAGCAATTGTTCTGGCGCCGCTGGCCAGGACATCTTTCGACCCGGATGTTATTTCCATCTTCGGCAACCCCGCTCAGATCATGATGATTATGTGCGGCCTCCAAAAGGTCAAGTATGAAAAGTTCAATTTTTCTTTCATCGGCGAAGGCGCGTGCACTGATTCCATTGCCCAGTGTTTTGTCAGCGGCAAGCCCGCATTGGCTATTCCCTGCTACGGAGAAAGAGCCATGGGGCAGGTGGCCGATGATGAAATCGTGATCGCCATTCCGCCTGGAGAGATTGATCGGGCCATTGAAGGTCTGCGACTGCTGAAAAAGGTCGGCTTTATTTATCCCACAGTCAATATTGGCGGCATTGCCAACCCGCTTTATGCTCTTGCGAATTTCTATCCGGCGGCGGATAAGGCCAAAGGGTAAAGGGAATCCTTGATTTAACAAACAAGCGGTGCGGGGATTTCAAACAGGAAAAAATAAAGCGTCGATATCCATCATGCCATGTAACACCCTGATAATTTTAATGCCACCGTTAATCGGCATATAGAAAATCAGGTACTTGCCAACCGGGATGGAGTTCGTCCCGGTTTCTACCCATGCTCGTGAACCGAGCGAGTTTCCGACATATTGCCTCGATTTCGTCAATGAATTTGTCCGCATTACCAGGGTTGTCCTGGGCTATATACCACCATATTTCATCAAGTCAAGATCGTTTTCAGGCTCGGGGCTCTTGTGGATTCTCAACATCAGCCGTTCGCCTTGTTTTGTTGTGCCTCAAGCCGTTTACGGCCTCGTGCCTTGATGGCTCCCACGTCTAAAGGTGTTGGCTCGCCGCTATCCAACCCTTTCTTTATTTCAGCCCTAAGTTCTTCAACGCGCAAGAAATGTCTCCGATCTCGTTCTTCAAGAAGGCGCAACGCATCGCGCATAACTTCGCTTGCGGAACCATAAAGCCCGCTTTCCACCTTATTTTTCACCAGTGTCTCAAGTTGTGGCGTAAGAGAAATGTTCATTATTTTATCTCCTTTTTGACTTATACGATAACATAGAATAACAAACATTGCTATAAAAAAGTGAAGTCATGGAAGGTGGGTTATGTGCCTTGAACATGTAAAAGGATGGTTAGTCTCCCCTGTTCGTCTATATTCTTGGTCGCGTTGATAATCCCAGCTTGCGGCTTTATCTATCCCACGGTCTATATCGGCGGCATTGCCAACCCGCTTTACGCTCTTGCGAATTTCTATCCGGCGGCGGATAAGGCCAAGGGGTAAAGGGTGTCCTTGATTTAACAAACAAGCGGCGCGGGGATTTTACTCCCGCTACTGCGGGACGAGCGTCAATTCTCCGCAGCGAGCTCGCGATATAATGACGTTCACTTCATACCTCGAAATCTTGCTGCGAGGTGGTTGATTCAAGAACAGGACACCTGTTTAAATATCGCGTTTACGTATAGCTTCCTGAAATCAGTAAAATGCCAAGATCGTCGAAAATACTTGATTTTTGGCGGAAATGATTATCATTAATCGGAGGCACTCCAACCTTTATGACAGGGCAGCAACCTCTTGATCGGATCATGAT
>CAYGNV010000226.1:0-4304 GCA_964351355.1 uncultured Smithella sp. | reverse complement strand
TAAAAAGGAGGGAGACACCATGTCACTGGTCCATTTGGAGGCTGGCGCAAGTGAGGCCATCCGTCTGTCGCTGGCCGCGAAGGAGTCGAACCGGCCGATCCGCATCGAACTCCATTCCACGGGCTGCTGTGACGCTTCACTGGGCCTGTACCTGGATGACGTTCGCGAGTCAGACCTTATTTATGAATCCGACGGTCTGCAATTTGTCATGAGTCCGGAAATCCACCAGCTGGCAGGCGACATCACAATCGCCTGTGCGCATAACCAGGACAACGCGGGTTTTGTCATCAGGTCGGCCAAACCCGTGAGTGAATGGGACGGGTTTGGCATCTGCCATATCAGAACCTGACCCCCTATGACATCTCCGTTTATGAGTCCGTTCTATCTCTACCCATAAAATATTTATACACCCCCCATTTTTATACCTTGAAATATCATACATAGTGTTTGATTTTTCAAGGTAGATCTGCTAGGTTACAGTTATGGAGATTATCAAAAGACAGCAAGATCAAGATGCATTGTCCAAATTGATGGCAATTTTTTCCGTAGTGGCCATCCTCGGCCCCAGGCAGTGCGGTAAAACAACACTGGCAAAGACTATTGGCGCCGATCATTATTTCGATCTGGAAAATCCGCGGGACGCCGCCCGCCTGGATCAGCCGCAGCTTGCGCTCGAAGATCTTTCAGGTGTAATTGTCATTGACGAAATCCAACGCATACCGGATTTATTTCCGTTGCTGCGTTATCTTGTCGATCAGAACAAAAAGCGAAAATTTATCATTCTGGGTAGTGCTTCACGGGATTTAATCCGCCAGAGTTCAGAGTCACTTGCCGGCCGAATTGCTTACCACTACCTGGGTGGTTTTCGTTTAAGCGATATTGACGAGACAAAGATCAAAATGCTTTGGCTGCGTGGCGGATTGCCCCTGTCTTTTCTAGCCAGGACAGATGAAGAAAGTCATGTGTGGCGTAGTCAATATGTAACAACATTTCTGGAACGCGACATCCCGCAACTTGGCATCAACATACCAGCCCGAACATTACGTCGCTTCTGGACAATGCTCAGCCATTACCATGGACAGATTCTTAATTACGCCGAACTGGGCCGATCTTTCGGTGTATCAGATATGACCGTGCGTAAATATTGCGACATTCTTGAGGGAACGTTTATGATCCGCATTCTCCAGCCCTGGCATGTCAACATTGGTAAACGGCTCGTAAAGCGCCCCAAATTTTATCTGCGCGATCCCGGACTGTATCACAGTCTTTCTTCCATCGAGACGCAAAAACAGTTGCAAACATGGCCAAAGCTGGGTGCTTCCTGGGAGGGTTTTGCACTTGACTGCGTCTGCCGGATGTTGGAAAAACAGGATAACGAATTTTATTTTTGGAACACACACGCGGGTGCGGAGCTTGATCTTTTCTGGCAAAATCACGGCAAGAACTGGGGTGTTGAATTCAAGTATGAAGACGCGCCACGCCTTACCCGATCTATGCAGACAGCCCTGGACGATTTGCAGTTGTCTAAATTATGGATTGTTTATCCCGGCAACAAAAAGTATCAGCTTAGCAAAAACATCTCTGCCTTGCCGCTGGATTTGTTAGAGACTGAATTGCTGTAAGCAACTGCGGGCCGCAATCCTGGACAGCTTGCAGGTCGTTTGTCAGGTTTTTAAGAATTGCAGATTGTCACCCTGAACAATCAGGTTTTTCCATTCACCATTTTTCGTCTCGCCCAGGCAGCGCACGGTTTGCAGCGGCGCGGCGCCAATGCCCGCGTGGGCTTCCGCAAGAATAGCCGCCTTCGAGCGCTTGCCCGCATATTCCAACGTGGGAATCTTGGCGCGGTCCAGCGCCTGCACGTCAAACTTTTCGGCTGTGCCGGGAAAAAGCTTGGGCAGCAAATCCGGTTTGGGCTCCACGCCCTTATTAATCGCCTCGATCAAGCCGGCTTTGTCTTCGTCCGTCAGATTGAGCTTAACCATTTATCCTCCATGAGCCGCCGCGTGCGGAACCTACACGTGCGATTGCGCCTTTGCTTTTAAGTTTCTTCAGATGTTTTTCCACGGCTGTTGTGCTGATACCGAGCTTTTCCGCCATTGCCGGTATGGATATGGCTTTGTCGCCCGCAATCAACGCCAGAATTTTCTTTTCCGTTTCACCTAACCTTTCACCTAACCTTTCACCCAACCCATCACCCAACTGTCCTCCGACCTTATCTCCGACCTTCTTCTCCAACTTTCCCTTGCGGAAAAATACGGAAAGGCCCCCGAACTCTTCGCGAAATTCCGGTTCGGGCAGCCCGGCTTTTTTGCATTCGTCCACAATCTTGACTGTACCGCGCCCCCAGGCTTCAATCATGCCCGCCTTGAAAAAGACATCGGCCAACAGCTCATTGCGCGGTCTGGACAGATGCCATTTTTTTAAATCCGCAACTACGATGCCGGGCGGCAGACCGCCTTCATTCCAGAGATTGAGGCTTTCGGGATCGATCCGAAGCTGCGTGTGCGCGCCCATGTAATTGCGGTGAATTACGGCGTTGATGATTGCTTCGCGCAGGGCCTCTTCCGGATATTCCATATTGTCTTTGCGGTAAATACCTTCATAAGTGATGTTGGAAAGCAGATATTTGACCCGCAACATTTCAATGGTTTTATCCACCTGATCAAAGAGATTGCCCTCAATATCGTCCGTGCTGATCAGATCGGTGGCGCTGACAAATTTGCCGATTTTGATATAGGCGGTGATGTGAAATTCCTTCGGGTTTTTCCCGAAAAGCAAAATGGCGGCGCGGCGCAGTTTGCCTTTTTCCAGAAGGTTCAATTTCTGGAGTATCGCCTGAATGCTTTTTTCGCCCGCAATCTGCGGGATTTTTTTAACGGCCAGTTTGCGAAATTTGTTGATGGCGGCTGTGTCGATGTCTTTGAGCGTTGCGCCTTCTTCGATATATCCGTCCCAAGTGCGTCCGGATTTCTGCATCAGCAGATCCACCAGTTCATGCCCCTTGATTTCAACCGAGGAACTGCCGCTGCGTGTAAAAAACCGGCCGTGATAAGAAATCGGCGCTGAAGACGGGGCAACGGCTACTTCAATGATATCCTTGCCGGCTTTCTTCTTGATGGTTACATCCGGTGTAATGCCCAGAATGTCTTTCGTTTTGTTGGGGATGTCGTCGAGGTATCTGGCGGCATCTTTCAGATCCACCGGCTTTCCCTCATCGTCAATGCCGATATAGAGTTTTCCTCCGCCGGTGTTGGCAAAGGCGCAGATGGTTTTCAAACAGTTGTCATTCCAGGCCTGTTTGAATTCCTTATTCTGATTTTCAACCTTGCGCATGATATTTTTCCTTTGTCATTTAGAAAACTTCAAGCCGCCAATATTTTGCAGTGGGAGCACCGTAATTTTTTCATGAACCGGATACTGTGTATTGCCGGGGTAAACAATCCATAAATGCTCCAGATTCAATGTTTCCAGAGCCGAATGGATGGATTTTGTCGCGACGGGAGCTTCGCTGTACTTAAATTCCACGCCATAGCGCCGCCCATCATGGAGGAAAAACAGATCAAGCTCCGCCCCGCTGTATGTTGACCAGAAATAAATCTGCCGCGTTTCGAGGATGTTGAGTGTTTGTTCCAGGGCAAAACCTTCCCACGACGCCCCGACGCGCGGGTGGCCGGTAAGCGACTGAAAATCAGTAAGGCTTAGTAACTGGTGGAGAATCCCCGAATCACGAAAGTAGATTTTGGGCGCCTTCACCTGGCGTTTGCTCAGATTCTCGTGCCAGGGCATTAACTGGCGAATCATGAATGTCCCCGAAAGAATGTCGAGATAGCCACGCATGGTCTTGTCGGAAAATCCCATGGCCCGCCCCAGTTCTGAAGCATTCCAGATCTGTCCATGGTAGTGAGCCAGCATGGTCCAGAAACGCCGCATGGCGGTAGCTGGAATGGATATGCCAAGCTGGGGAATATCGCGCTCCAGAAAAGTCCGGATGAATCCCTCCCGCCAGAATGTGCTGTCCGTGTCGGAAGACGCAAGAAAAGAACGGGGGAATCCGCCCCGCAGCCAGAGTTTCCGCTCTTCTTTTGGTTTGATCTCCGAAAGCGTAAACCCTGTCAATTCCACAAATTCAACACGCCCGGCAAGCGTTTCCGATGCTTTCTTCATCAGTTCCGGCGATGCGCTGCCTAAAATTAAAAAACGGGCCTGATTTTCAGGCCGGTCAACGAGCACCCTTAAAACATTGAAGAGTTCCGGCATGCTCTGTATTTCATCCAGGATGACCGTTCCTTTCAGGCCGCTCA
>CAYGNV010000225.1:0-4327 GCA_964351355.1 uncultured Smithella sp. | reverse complement strand
AAAGCCGCGGTCAATCTGCTTTCCGATTCCTTGCGGATGGAGCTTGCGCCTTTCGGTATTTCGGTTATCACTGTGCAGCCCGGTGCAATTAAATCCAGCTTCGGCGATGCCGCCGCGCAAAAAATCGGGCAATATGATGAATCCGTTTACGCTCCTATCGCCGGTTACATCAAAGCGAGGGCTGCCGCTTCACAGAAAAACCCGACATCGGCGGAAGAATTTTCCAAAATGCTGGTTGATAAACTTTCCCGGACGAAGATTCCTAAACTTATTCGTATCGGCAATGAATCCATGCGCCTGCCGCTTTTGACAAAGCTGCCCGTGGACATGCTTGACAATATGATGAGTAAAGTTTTTGGGTTGGATAAACTGAAGAAGAAATAACCAAACAAGGAAAGGAACCGGTCCCATGCAATTCACATTCGCTCATAACAATTTCAATGTGTTGAATCTGGAAAAAAGTCTGGCCTTTTATAAGGAGGCACTGCAACTGACTGAAGTCCGCAGACGTGAAGCGCCGGATGGCAGTTTTATTCTGCTATTCTTAGGTGACGGCCAGACGCCCCATCAGTTGGAGTTGACTTGGATGAAAGATCACAAAGAGCCCTATAATCTCGGTGATAATGAATTTCATCTGGCGTTCAAGGTGGACGACTTTGCTGCCGCACACGCTCTGCATGAAAAAATGGGCTGTATTTGCTTTGAGAACAAGGCAATGGGGATTTATTTCATCAATGATCCGGATGATTATTGGATTGAAATTATTCCCCAAAAGCGCCAGGCATAAAGCGTCTGCGCTCTTTACAATGATTGACGATGTGAAGAGCGAAACCAAGTTCTAAATGCTGACCGTGAGCAAGCAAATATTTATTGATTTTTTAGCCTATCTGATCATCTGCGGCAGGAGCAAGGCAATTTGGGGGAAAATGATTAAGAGAACCGCCAGTGCGATCAGGGCATAAAGCATACGGAGTGTTCCCTTGAAGACAACGTGTACTGGTACATCCCGGGCGACACCCGCGACGACATAGGCGTTAATGCCGACGGGCGGCGTGATGACGCCCATTTCTACCACAATAACAATGATAACGCCAAACCAAATGGGATCGAAGCCCAGGGTGAGAATTACAGGATAAAAAATCGGAATGGTGAGCATGATCATGGCCAGCGAATCCATCAGGCAGCCGAGCAATAAATAAATGAGGATGATAAAACCCATAATGATCATTGGATGGAATTGCAGTCCGGCCACAAAAATTCCGATATCGGCGGGAATGCGAGTGACGGCCAAAAAATGTCCAAAGACCGTGGCGCCCGCGACCACGACAAAAATCATACAGGAGATGCGGGTGGTGTCGTAAAGGGCGTTTTTAAATCCTGTCCAGGTTAAATTGCGACCGATCAGCGCGATCATAATAGTGCCGAAGGCTCCTACTCCCGCTGCTTCTGTTGGTGTGAAAAAACCGGCAAAGAGCCCGCCCATTACCAGAACGAACAGCAGCAGAGTCTCAATGAGGCCGGATAAAGATTTGAATTTTTCCATCCAGGTTGTTTTGGGTCCTCGCGGACCGATTTCCGGACGGAAATATGTCCAGATTAAAATGGAAAGAACGAAGAAACAGGAAAGCAATATTCCGGGGATAACGCCCGCCATAAAAAGCTCGCCGATGGACTGCTCGGTCATAATACCGTAAATGATGAAAATAGTGCTGGGAGGAATCAGGATGCCCAAACTGCCGCCAGCCGCCACAACGCCTGTGGCCAGCGCCGGATCATATTTGTATTTCTTCATTTCTGGAAGCGCCACGGAAGCCATGGTGGCGGCGGTCGCGCTGGTAGAACCGCAGACGGCGGAAAAGCCGGCGCAGGCGCCGATCGTGGCAATCGCCAGACCGCCCGGCAGATGGCCGAAAAATTTATGGGCGGCGTGGAAAAGTCTGCCGCTGATTCCAGAATGGAAAGCGATTTGACCCATCAAAACAAATAAAGGGATAACGGTCAGATTGTACGAATTGAACGTGGAATAAAAGTCGCGAATTATCAGATTAGACGCGGCGCCCCAGGAAACAACATAGCCAAATCCAAGGTAGCCGACAATGGCCATAACGAATCCGACCGGCATCCGCAGAAACATCAGAATGACCAACACGCCGAATCCGATAAGTCCTGCTAAAGTGGGCGTCATCCGGGAAATGTCCTTTGCAGTGATTTAATGAAGTCGGCAATGAGCAGGAGACAAAGAAGACCAAAGCCTATTGCCATACCGAAGATGAAAGGGTAAACCGGCATCTGGAGTGTTAGAGATACCTCTCCGCTTTTTTTAATATCCAACGCGTAGATGAAGGCCTGATAAGCAATGAGTCCAAAAATTAGGAAACTGGCAAAATGGGTGAAAGACTCAATCGCGAATTGCGCTCGCTGCGGCAATTTTGCCACAAGGATCTCAACGGCAATATGCCCTTTTTCCATCGATGTAAAAGCCAGAGCAAAAGACACGATGATTGTTCCCAGAAATCCCACCAGTTCGTAAGCGCCGGGAATAGGCTTGCCGAATAAACGCAGAACAACATCCAATGTGGACAGCAGCATCATGGCAACGACAGCCGCGCAGGCAATGACATTAAAGCCTTTGCCTGCGCGTGTAAGATATTTTATCGGACTGAGCATAGACAGCCAAATAGCTATGGTTTCGTTTTAGAGTATTTCTTGATCAAGGTCTTGACTTCGGAGACGGCCTGTTTACCGGGCAGATCCTTACTTTCCATATTCTTAATGTAGTCGTCGGCAACCTGTTTTATGGCCGTTTCCCACTTGGCTTCTTCCGCGTCGGACAACTTAATTATTTTATTGCCCAGCTCCGCCGAATATTTATGTCCTTCGGCATCCGCGTCATCCCAGGCTTTGCCCGCGACAGCGATCCATTCATGGCTCACGTCATCGAAAATTTTCTGCACGTCTTTGGGCAGAGCATCCCATTTCTTCTTGTTCATGACGACAAACATGGCGGTAGTATAGCCGATATTGGTGCAGTCGGTTGTGAATTTGATAACCTGTGCCTGCTTCCAGCCTTTCAATGTTTCCATCGGGGCCAGCGTGCCTTGCACGACGCCTTTTTGCAGCGCTTCATAAGTTCCGCCCTGTGGCATGGCAACGGAAACACCACCCAGACTACCAACGATTTTTGCGCTGAGGCCTGTTGACCTGATTTTCATCCCTTTGAGATCATCCATGTTGTTGACGGGCTTCTGGGTGTGTAAAAGGCCGGGGCCGTGAGCGTGCAGATAAAGAACCTTGACATCGGAAAGTTCTTGCAGGTTCATCTTTTTAACAAAGTCATTGGCAACGAGTGTTGCAACCATGCCGTTCGGGTAGCCCATCGGCAGATCCAGGGCTTCCAAAAGCGGGAAACGGCCGCGGGTATAAGCGAACACGGACATCCCGATATCGGAAATTCCCTTAACCACGCCGTCATAACATTGATCGGCCGGGGTTAACGATCCGCTGGCAAAGATGTTAATTTTAACTTTGCCGCCGGTGCGCTTTTCGATTTCCTTGGCCCAGCTTTCACCGGTTTTCGCCTGAGCGTGTGTGGCCGGGAAAAAGATACTGTACGTCAGGGTGGTTTGTGCCAGCACGCTGGAACTACACCAAAAAACTAAAATAAATGTTGCAATCAAAGATGATACTGTAAAGGAAAAACACCCTTTTTTCATTTGACCTTCCCCCTCCCAATTTTTTTGTTTTCAAAAAACACAACTGGATTAAAGTTGTTGTTGATGATTGTCGTACAATTTTTGCTGTTGATTTCGGACAAAGCCTGCTTACCTGATCGAGCATGAGTAAGCAGGCATCAATACATATAGATACAGTACGGTGAGGATTTGCTTATGGAAAAATTATTCATACCAGCGTCCATTAAATTATAGTCTTGTTGACTAATATTTGATTTGACCGGTTGTGTCAAGATGTATTTATGTTTTAGGGCTGGAAATTCAGTTTTGTTTTTTTTCATCCCTTAATTTGTCCAATTCTTCACGATAGCGCAGAGCTTCAGCTTTAGCCGATTCGATTTCTTCCTTGGCTTTTTCCAGGTCTTCATCCTGCCGCTGTCTTTCCTCGCGGATTTTATCCTGAATCTCATCGAAGCCGACATAGACGGCTAAGGCACCGCCCAGGAGCAGGAAGATCGGCAGTGCGCCTCGTATAATGACTAAAAAATCATTAAACCAGAAGATCAAACTGATCAGGCCGAAAATAGTGGCAACGACTCCTCCTGTCAGCAAAGACATAATCCAACCTCCGGACGATAGATTTAACTCTGATCAAT
>CAYGNV010000224.1:0-4329 GCA_964351355.1 uncultured Smithella sp. | reverse complement strand
GGACTGCATGGAAGCAACAAAGGTTATTTCAGCGAATGTGATTGCACCGGAAGGAATGGCCGACGCTCACGGGACAACGAAAGATTTCATTGACGTTCCAGACTACGCCACACGGTTGAAGGCGGCTGATTCTGTATCTAAACTCAAGGGCTACATCTCAGAAAAGGTAATTTTCCCCGACAAAAACGGCGAACCCCAGCAAATCGGAAGCATCTACACAAACATGGAATTAGCCACACGCATGGCATTTATTCTGACTGAAGCGGCAAAAAGGAAAAAAGCGGATGCAAAGCGCAGCGGCAAGAATTGACGAAATAGCAGAGCTTTTCGAGTATATGACCGATGAAGAAAAGTCGGAAATTTCCGCTATTATGGAAAAGAGCCTGCCTGTGTGGGTTCCACTGCCTGGTCCACAAACCAATGCGTTTGAGTCCAAAGCGGATATTATTTACTATGGTGGCTCTGCCGGTGGCGGAAAATCTGATCTTCTTTTGGGTCTTGCCCTGACACAACACAAACATTCAATCATTTATCGGCGTCAATCAACACAGCTTATCGGCATTCAATCACGGCTTCTTGATGAAATATTGAAATCACGGAAGGGATGGAATGGGCAGGATGACATCCTGACGCTGGCTGATCGTAAGTTGGAGTTTGGATCATGTAATAACTCTGGTGAAGAGATTAAATATCAAGGCCGTCCTCATGATTTTTGTGTCGCCGAGGGTACTGCGGTGTTGATGTCTGATGGTAATTATCGGCCAATCGAAACTATTAAAACGGGCGATACCGTAGCTACGCTTGAGGGTCCGTGTCGAGTTTCACTTGGCTCTCGTTCTCGATCTGATAAAGCCGTTTTGGTATCCGCTTCCAATAAGGGAGGTTTAATTGGTCGGCAAGTTCAGGGCGTTGGCCACTCTCTACTAACCACCGCAGGGTGGGTTTCCCACGATAGTGCTTCCGCATTTCACCGGTCTTTGGTCTCTTTACGCATACCCATTTTACGCCATTTCTTGCACAATATCGCTGAATGGATACAACACCGACACCAAGGTTTTTTGCAGCCTCGCGAATTGATATTGAAGGATTTTTTGCACAGCTTAAAATTTCATTTACCGTTTCTTGGTCAATCACAACAGGAGTTTTCCTTTGCCGGGGGCGCACTAGATTTGGGAATCGGTTCCGAAGTGTTTGGGTATCAACCTTTAAGAGACGCGCAGCATTTTTCAAAGAACGTCCCTCAAGCGCCGAAACAACCATATCATGATCAATTTTTGCTAAATTATTTTGGGGAAGAGTCAAGGCGTGTAACCGTCGGTGATCGTGCATACTCAACACTCTTAAATTTTGCGGATTATTGTTTAACTTATTTCCGTCAAGATGATGAACGTGTTCGCCCTTTTGGAGAGGCCGGCCTAAAAGGTCTTCTGCTACAAGCCTGTGCTGGGAAACCCATCCCCAAAGGCTTTGTAAATGGTGGCCAGGGGAAAACTCATGAACATACCCTCCGTAAAGAGTCGTATGACCACCCTTATACGATGGAAAAACGTCAAATACTGGCTGATACTTTGGCTGTTTCATTGTCTTATTCTCCTATAAACAATATTAAATTGTTTGACATTACAGTTAGTAACGCGAACCATTATATCACGGACGGGGGGTTTGTCAATAAAAATTGTGGCTTTGATGAGATTACACATTTTCTTGAATCACAATTTAGGTTTCTCATTGGCTGGCTCAGGACAACAACGCCGGGTCAACGCTGCCGGATCGTATGCGCGGGCAATCCGCCAACGACCACAGACGGTCAATGGGTTGTTTCCTTTTGGGCACCATGGCTGGATGATAAACATCCCGATCCGGCTTTACCTGGTGAATTGCGGTGGTTTACGACCATTGACGGTAAAGATCAGGAATGCTCAAGCGGTGATGCGATCATCATCAACGGCAAAAAGATTCAACCTATTTCAAGGACGTTCATTTCATCCCGCGTCACAGATAACCCGTTTTTAATGAAAACAGGCTACGAGGCGACACTTCAGTCATTGCCCGAGCCGTTACGTTCACAAATGCTTAACGGCGATTTTAAGGCCGGTATGGAAGACAGCGCGTGGCAGGTCATCCCTACGGCGTGGATAGATGCGGCCATGGATCGATGGACTCCTGAAGGAAAGAAAGGGCTGATGGATTCCGTCGGCGCCGACGTTGCCCGTGGTGGGTCAGATAAAACAACCTGCTCGGTTCGATATGGTTATTGGTACGACAAAATAAAGACATGGCCGGGGTCGCAGACTCCGACGGGTGCTGCGGCTGCTGGCTTAATTGTTTCTTGCATCCGCGATCAGGCTCCTGTTCATGTTGATGCTCTCGGTGTCGGCGGTGAAACGGTTGGTCACCTGGAAAGCGCAGGAATACAGACGATTGCTGTCAGTGGTTACGACACGAAAAGATGTGACATTGAACGTGATAAGGCCACCGGAAAGCTGAAATTCAGAAACTTAAGGGCTATGATGTTTTGGCGGTTTCGTGAATCTCTTGATCCGGTTACCGGATTGAATGTTTCTCTCCCTCCCGACCCAGAGTTAAAAGCTGATTTATGCTGCGCTATGTGGAAACTCACACCGGGCGGCATTCTTATTGAGCAAAAAGAAGACATCAAAAAGAGAATTGGACGTTCCCCGGATAAAGGGGACGCTGTTTTATATTGCTCGTTGGTGACTCCGAAACGAAACAGATTCAGAAACAGAAATACAGAAGTGGCAGAGGAGTGGAGTCCTTTTGATGATTAACATTCGCCTGATGAACCCGCGCAGTCATAAAGACTGGGAGCTTGTCATTCACGCTGTGAAACAGGCTGCACCTCCGACGGTGGAGGTGACCCTAGAGCTTCTGGATAACATTCGCCGCTCGTTATTGAACAAAGAAATGGCGGCCTGGATGTACAGCAATGAAAGTCCTTTTGGTGTGGTTTTGACGGTGATCAGAGAAGATTCGATCATGGGAAAGAAAGAACTGCTGCTTTACTGCGTGGCGCACCTTCGGAATTTGACGTGGGCGGAGTGGAAGGAAAGCTACAAAAAGACACGGCTTTATTGTTTGGCTCATGGATGCACACATATCACCGCCTATACTGTCGCCCCTGGGGTGGCAAGACTGGCTAAAAGATTGGGAGGAAATGTTGACACACGTTACATCTCCATCCCTTTGGGAGGTTGAGAATGTTTAAAAAATCACTTGATCGGAAGATTGAACTCGGAATCGTGACGTGCTTCGGGGGTGGTGGATCTGTTCAACCGATGTCGTCGGCTCCCAGCAAAAGCGACGCGGAAGTACAGGCATCTATGGAAAAAGAGAGAACATTGGCGCGATTGCGTAAAGGCAGAGGCTCGACGATCCTTACATCAGGAATGGGGCTTGCAGAAGGTGGCGGCGGAAAGACTTTATACTGGGGCAGTAATGAGTAGCGTGACACTGACCCGGTAATAGAATTGGTATCACTAAAAGGAGGATTAAAGAGATGAAGAAATTAATTGGTTTTTTAATGTTCTGCTTACTGTTGGCCTCTCCGGCGCTGGCCACCAACGTCACGAGTGAAATGCGTTATTTCAAGCCCGTGGAGTTCCGTACATACCTGGAATTTCCAGAGATAACGGCTCCGGGTGCACCTGCAACCAACAAGGGGAGGCTTTATGTAGCCGATAACGGCGGGGCGACTACTCTGTATTTCAAAGACGGGGCGGGAACGGCCACCAGCTTGATGGCTGGATCGAACGGCATATTCACCGCTGGCGCTACAATCACTGGTGCAGCCGTAAACCTTAACGCATCCAGCAACTTTGCAGTCAATATTGGGACTGGTACGACAACCGGGACCGTAACAATCGGCGGGGCTAATACACAGGATATTGCAATCGGCAACGGTGCAGCCGCAAAGACGGTCGCCCTTGGAAGTAATAACACGACCAGCACAACGACGATCCTTTCCGGATCCGGCGGTATTCTGTTAAATGCCTCCAATAATCAGCCTGTGAACATCGCTACTGGTACTTCGACTGGAACGGTAACACTCGGCGGTACGGGAGCGCAAGCGATAGACGTTGGAACTGGCGCCGCTGCCAAAACCGTAAGGATCGGATCAACCAACACGACTTCGACCACGACGATCAACGCGGGTTCTGGCGGTGTGGTGGTTGCCGGAAACATGACCGGCGCCGGAACTGTTACCGCTGGTGGTTTCCTTAAAACAGTCACCAACGATGCCGCCGCCAACACAGTTCTTGCTGCTGAAAGCGGCACGGTTCTGACCAACGCGGGAGTGCTCGGTCCTTT
>CAYGNV010000223.1:0-4348 GCA_964351355.1 uncultured Smithella sp. | reverse complement strand
ATTTCGCGCTTTCCGATTGCCATAACTTTGAACCGTGAATCCTTGATTTTCACTTCTTCACCGACTTCAAAAATTCGGCTGCGGTAATTTATTGACAAGTTTTTAACATCTTCTTCCGTTACTCTTACAAAATCGCCCTTGCCAGTATCCATTTAAAACTCCTTTCGTTAAACCAATCCCCAATGAGCGAATACGCACTTTTCAAATTCACAGATGCCGCCGGTTAAGCTACATTCTTGCCGGACAATGACGTATTCAATCGTATCCCGGTTGAAGCGCCTGATCTTTGATTGACCGGGACACCCAACCGATTTGGCGAACCATGAATCTTTCTGAACGCGCTCAAAGTCCTTTTGCTGTTCGGTCATTCTGCCCCCTTCTGCCCCTGCTCAAAGCGAAATTCTTCAAACGGATCGCATTTGCCCTTGCTTTCGCAAGTCTCGCATTCAGCAGGAAACACGCCTTTCTTTTGAGCCGGACATAAAATAGGCGGTTTCTCCGGTTCGGGTTTGGGGTCTGCCTTTGTCGCTTGTTTTGCAAGGTGCTTGCGGAAAGCCGCTATGAAGTTCGCGCTGTCTTTGATGGCACTTTCCTTGACCTCTCCAACCGACTTCTTTTTTTTCTCTGCAATGTCCTCAACAAATTTATCAAGTTCGGCAAAGGTGACGCCGCTGGTCTTAATAACATCGGTAAATGCCGCAATGAAGTTTTGATCAACGTCATCTGAAACCGTCTGAAAATCGGCTTCAATTGCGCCTTCGGTATAATCAGGAGTCCACGTACCATTGATTGCATCATCAACCGTCATTGACTGCCGCCCGGTCATGTCCACCACGTCATCCAGTGCCAGGGCAGAAGCAAGTTCAGGGGATTTCGGAAGATACTTGCACAGCCTCCGAATAATCGTTTTCAGTCCCATTGCTTCCGGGTGCGTATCCCATGCTGATTCTTTCCCCCATGCCTTTGACGCCTTGTACCCTTTGGATTGATCCCGGATTTTCAGAACGTCATCATGACTCATGGCCTGAAAAGTCTTTTTCCCATCCGTAAACACGCCTACCGCGTAATACCCGACTATAGGCCCGCGCGCATCGTCGCTGGCAGGGAATGAACCGTTCATCAGCGGCTTGTGAACCAACGTCCGGTCAAGGCCGAAAACAATTTCAAACTCATCGTTTGCCCGTACCGAATGAGCGTAAATATCGGTGACTTTTCCGGTGTTCATGGCAAGTTTCATCAGGCCGGTATATCCTGCGATAAGTTGACATTCCTCTTTAAATGGAACCAGGGACGCCTCGCCCATCAAGCCAACTTCGAGTCCCAACTGTGAGGACTGAATGATTGCAGCAAATACGCTTTTCGGATCGCATTTCGCCAGTTTTGGGTTCTTCCTGAACTCAGTTAAGGCAATCCGGCACATCCGGTCAGCCGATAAATGCTTCGGAAGCGCCCTTGCGATTTCACCTTTGAATTTTTCGAGCATGACCGGAAATGACATTCCAGGTTCCTTCTTTTTCGGATAGTTCATTTGCTGTTCCATTGTTGCCCCCTAAAATTTTTCGTTATCGTTCCACTTCGGAATTGACGCAGACCGAATCCGCGCCCCCTGGACTTCATAAATCTTCACGCCCGGAATCTGCCGGATGCCTCCCTTGACTGCTTTATTCAGTCCGACCGAATCAATCACTTTGTACTGGTCAGGCACTTTTGAAAAGTCCTCAACTTCAAAGGTCCATGTCGTTTGCAAGGACGCGGAGCCGGACGCGGTTCTTGTCACCTTTGGCGCTTCCAAAACAACAGGTTGCACCACAATGGCCGGGGCCTCATCCACCGCCTTAGCCGCTGCATTGATTTCAGCCTGTAGGCGCTGCGCATCCTCGTTTGCTTTTCGTTGCGCTTCAAGGCGTTTCCTTTCCTGTTCCTGCGCCCACCGGGTTATTTTCTGCCCCAGGCCGGACTTGATACCGTCAAGGGCAGACGTGTATTCTTTTGCAAAGGTATTGACAGCCTTCACAAACGCATTCGGAGCTTGAACGATCTCCTTGCGCTTGTCCTCAATCGCTTTAAACATGGCCGCAGATTGACCGGCCATTTCAACCGCAAGCCTGTTGCTTGCTTCATCAGTGACAACCAGTTCCGACGCCCGTTTGTTCATGGACGCCACGCTGTCCTTGTATCGGAGAAAATCAATCTGAACCTGCTCGATCTTGGAAAGCCCGAATGTTTCTTCCATGACCGTTACCGCTGGTTCATCCACGTCTAAATCAAAGTTCATTTTCACAACCTCCGCAATTTGCTGAAAACCCGTTTTTAAACATCTTTCTGCAATATTTTGTATCAAATTGGTTCCCGTAATTATCAATATAAACCGGGATTGGAGCCATTGAATGTTCGTCTTGCACGTCATGAAAAGATGCCCCGCACCAATGGCAAACAAACGCTACCTTTAAGTTTTGATCAGCCATTAAAGCACTTCCCAATTAATATCTTTTGCCTTCGGCTTAAAAAACCGATAGACCGTTAAACAGTTCAGGAACAAGTGAAAATCCCTGTCCCAATTTGTGTATTCATTGACCTTGAAAGTACCATTTTTGCGAAGTTGAACGGCCATGACTCTGTGGATAGGCGCTTCTGTTGAGGCCAAGTGCCGATAGGCAGAACCTTGCAACCCCCAGGACTTTGAGACAATACTTGACGTTTTCCAGTCAATTACAGTGTAGTCGGTATCGCCTTTGATTTGAGCCACAAGATCAAGTTGGCCGGTAAAGCCCCATACCGCCGATATAAGCCGCCGTTCAATTAAACAAGCCTGTACCACCTGTTCCAAAAACCTCCGCGCCGCGTCAAGGTATCCCTGCTCATCAGCCGGAAGCATGGCATATTCCCCGTTCAATTCATCGGCTATGGCTTCATGAACCCTTGTGCCGCGTTCGGATGCCTGTTGAAGTACAGTCGGACTGATATGATCCCAAGTGACGTAGGGACTGAAACATTCGGTGACGGAAACAAGGCCGGTATCGTTTTGGTAGGTCATGATTTTCCGCCCTTCGCATAATCTCCAATTTTCCGCATAACCAAAATTGCATTATCTGTTATAAGGGCACTGTCGATAATCGCTTGAAGCTGAAATTCAAGCGGCTTTGACCATTTTGATGACTCAGCCCAAATATAATGAAAAAAAAGAGATTGATTATCTCCGTCCCATTCGCAAAATTCCGCAGCAAGCTCGGATGGTGTTATATTTTTAATCTTAAGTTCAACCCTGCGTGATATAGTCATGGATTTATACACCCTTTTGCCGTACGGCCATTTCGAAAGACCGTGATGTATTCGAGTCCTTCAGGGTTAAATTGATTGTGCCGATCAGCCGACCGGCGGCAAAGAACGCGCCATCGGGGGAAGATTCTGTAATGGCGCCAGCCTGATTTTAAAAGCTCATCTATCATCCGACCATATCCCCCATTCTCACGGCCAACTCGAACCGTGTGTCAATTATTGGATCATTCCGCCGCAACTCTGCCAGGATCATCGCTTTTGATGCCGGGTCTTTGAAAACGAGTTCCATCAACAACAGCGCCTTTAAGCGTCTGGACATAATGCCCCCCCCTTACAATTGCACCCGGTCAAGTGCCGCGTTGATTCGTCGTAAGCCTTCTTCGATATAATCAATGTCAGTTCTGAGCCGACTGAAATATTCAGGCCATTCCTCGATAACCTTGTTGCAAGGAATTTTCCCGCCTTCAGAATCACACTTTGAAATAGCAGAAAGCCGTTCCTCAACCCTGGATGCTGTTTCAAGCGCGACATTGCCAACCCGCCCTACCATTTCACGCACTTGCTCACCAATTGAATCAACTCTGATTTTAGCTGGTTCTGTCATGCAAGATTTCACGCTATCTCGATATTCTGATCCCATAATTGCCCCCCCCCTAAAACGTCAGCACGATGGCCGACAAAATTGTTGTCACGACAAACAAGGCAATCCCGCCGATTGCCGTCTTAATTTTCTGGCGTCTCAGTGATCCGTTTAAATCTACATCCCATGTTTTCATAAAATGCGCTCCAATTGTAATCAGGTTTTGATTCCATCGCTTTAACTGTCGATTCGATTCGGTCAAGTTGCAGACCGATAGCGTAGATTGCCGATGTGATTTCTTTGATAATCTTGTCGGGGGTCATGACTTCGCCGCCTTTGCCGATACCCATCTTTTCATGTTGGCCCGTTCTCTGGTTTCAGGATTCGCACGGTAGCGCTTGCCGCAAAGATCGTTGACCACGCACCCATTTCCGGCATAACCAAGAACCGGCCTGGACCCGCAGCATTTACAGATTTTACGACCATCAAGGT
>CAYGNV010000222.1:0-4384 GCA_964351355.1 uncultured Smithella sp. | reverse complement strand
CCAACTGGGCGTGGGATTATCTGCTCTACGAGCGGGCCGTGCGGTATGTCTTCCCCGCAAAAATGCCCGCGGATCTTCACTCTTCATCTTGTGCCCGCAGAAATGAGAACAAGTCATCATAAATTTGCCGGGGGTTATCGACCCAGAATGAACGCGGCCAGTGAAAAATAGACAACAACCGTGCAGATATCCGCAAGCGCCAGCGTCAAAGGACCGGAAGCAACCCGCATATCCAGACGCAGGCGGTGAAAAAACGCCGGGACGCTGACCCCGAGGAAACATGCCGTCATCAATGATCCGAAAATCCCGCCTGCAATCACTGCGCCCGCGCGGATGTCCCCCTTCCACAGAATGGCAATGCAGCCGACGATGCCTGCGCAGGCAATCGCCAGCAAAAATACACGCAGCAGTTCGCGTTTCAGGGTTGACAGGTACCAGACGGCCGAGGAACTCTGGTGATGCATGAGATGAACAGTGATCGCCATGGCCTGCATGGACACGCTTTCCCCCAGGCCTAAAACCAGTGTCAGAAAAAAAGCCAGAATCAGGCTTTGCGCCAGCGTTGCCTGAAACAGCCCGACTAAAAGCGCGCAGACCGTCCCGCTGGTAATCGTCGCCAGAAGCCAGGGGAACCGGCTGCGAAAGACGCTCCAGGGGGAACGATCCTTCCTCTCGGAAATCCTCACACCCAACGTGTCGAAAATGCTGTGCACCTGCTCGCGTTCTTCCATATCGAGCATTTCCTGCGTGAAGACATTGATGTCGATCACGCCCAGGATTCTGCCGTTTTGGTCGACGACGGGAAAGGCCAGAAACTTGTAGAGGATGAAAAATTCAAGCGCCTCCATCAGATTGGCGGTATCGGGAATGGTAATCACGTTTTTTGCCATGATCGATTCCACGGTTGCTTCCAGTTCGGAAGTCAGCATTCTGCGGGTTTGGACAACGCCGACCAGGCGATCTTCATCATCCACGACATAAAAATAAAGAATGGTGCTTTGTGTCGATGACGATCGGATAAACGCCAGCGCCTCGCCGATGGAGCTTTGCGCCCGAAGCGCCACAAAGTCATCAGCGGCGTGTTTCATGACGTTATCGTCAAGATCTGAAAGGTGAACCGTTTCGGTCATAATTATCGTCTCGCCGGATTGATAATTGAAATTGATTGATAAGAACTTGCTTTCTATGAAAGGCAGTATAGGAAACGTGGTCTTGTATGTCAAGAAAATCTTGACCCCTGCTCTATTCACGCCGTATTCCTATCCTGTATTCCTATCCTGTAATGTTATCCTGTATGTTATCCCGTATTGACAACCCAATGCATTTCATATACAAGACTGCAATTCAAAAATAGAAGGTTTGTTTTGTTGTCATGAGAAAATGGAATCTTTTTGACGGAAGTTTATTCATCCCGAAGCGCAGTGCATGCATTTTTCTTTTTATTTCTCTTTATTTATTTTTCCATGTTTCTCTGGCGCAGGCGGAGGCCGAAACGAATGTAACCGTTCAACCGGATCGGCTCTGGTCGGTGACGGCCTTCGCCGGCATCTACACCAACAGGGATTTCGGCTCTACCATCGGCCGTTGGCCCGACGATACTGAAAATGATCAACTGATCGCGTTATCCGTCTCACGGCGCATCGGTCAATGGGGACGGCACCTGACATGGGAAGTGGAAGGCTTGATTGCCGAACATTTCGGAAAATCCGGAAGTTATAGATATAATTATGAAGAAATGGCCGCTTTCATCGTCCTTCGCTACCATACCTTCCCCTGGAATCGTTATGTCAGAACCAGCTTCGCCATAGGCGAAGGAATTTCCTACACCACACAGGTCCCCTACCGTGAGCAGTATCAAGCCGGAGAAACAGGTTACCATCGCTTCTTGAATTATCTGATGGTCGAGTTAACATTTGGCAGCCCATTGGTTCCATCGATGAATCTGGTCTACCGGATTCATCATCGTTCCGGCATTCTCGAACTCATCGGTGATCAGGGATCGAACTACTATTGCATCGGGTTGCGATTTTCCTTTTAAAACGAGCGCCTACACTTAAGATTAGACATCAGCTTCCGCACAGCCATGATTGCGGCTCCCTTCCCGGTCAAATCTTCTTGCGGTGAATTGATATTTTGATTCCTGAGAAGTGAGCCCCCTTTTTGAAGTTATAAAAAAGGGCGTGCGCATGAAAAATGATTTTCGGGCACAGACGTTTGGGCATTTCTTAAAAGAGTCTCCAACGCGTATATAAACCGCTGAAAAACGCCTTTGAAAAAGGCAAAATGGGCATTGGCCCATCTCTTCACATTACAGGCGATCAGCTTACAAGACACGGCAAAGAGGACTTTGACCGCCCTGCGGACACGGAGCTTGCCGATTCCGTGAGAGCGCTTCAACTCAGAATTTGTGGCCTCGATTCCCGCTCGGATTTTATAACGCTCTTTCCATTGTGGTGTTTGTTGATCGGCATACATCTGATCTCTCAATCGCAGTTCTGCGGTGATCTCCAATCGGAAGTCACCGACCGTGTCTCGCGCCTGGCAGCCGCGCTCGCGATGGTTGGGCGCGCGGACAGGGCATTGGTCCAGCATGGCGCATAAGCGGCAAGTGTTTCCATCAAAGATGGCATGGAGCGAACGGCGGGTTGAGTTATTGCCGCTGAGAACACGGTGATCTACCGGTTTGTGCCTCATCGAACATTGAGTGACACTGCCACTTGCATCAAATTGGAATCGATCCCTGCCGACGACATCGTCTGCGAGAGGACCGCTGTTGACCGGCGACATAAATTCGATTTGCTGTTTGGTAATTTTCAAGGCGGAAGGAACAGAGGGATAACCGCCATCGGCAAAGAGTGTTGCCGATTTAATCCCCGCTTCGCTGAGACGTTCGATGACGGAAAGGGCTTTGCCGATATCCGACCGACCCGTGCCATGCACTTCATAGTCGGTTATGATTTCCGGCTTTTCGGGATTATTGCAGGTCTCGGCGATGTGAAGACTGTATCCCGCACCCTTGTGCCCGTAAGATGCGTCAGGATCATCCTTTTCGAGAAGGGGATAACATCACACAATTATGTTACCCCCTTCTCGATTTTACCGATTTCAGTTTTAACGAGCTAATTTTAACATCTCACCGATGAGTTTCTCAATCCCGAGAGCGACTTTTGAAATTGTTGGTCCAAGCATGTAAGCCGGTGTTGTGACGATTTTGTTTTTTGAATCCACCACGACATCGTCAACTGCGCAAACGATGTGCCTGCCCCCCATTTTCTCGATGGCTTCCGCTGTATCAAAATCATTGCCGATAGTAATTTCAGGGTTAACGGAGCCAAGCACCTTTGCTACAATCACAGGGGCGATACAAATGAATCCGATCGGTTTTTTTTCAGCGTGCATGCCTCTGATAAGCCGCTCCACCTCCGCATTGACGGTGCAATCTGCTCCCTTCACCGCGAAGTTACATAAATTTTTAGCGGCGCCAAAGCCTCCGGGGAAAACAAGCGCATCCAGATCGGCAGACTTGACATCCTTCATGTTCTTGATTGCTCCTCTGGCTATTCGGGAAGCCTCCATCAGAACGTTTCTCTTTTCGCCCATTGCTTCACCCTTGATGTGATTAACTACATCCATCTGATCAATATCGGGCGCCATACAAATAATTTCGGAGCCTGCTCTATCCAGAAAAAATAGAGTCAGGGTTGCTTCGTGAATTTCTGCGCCATCAAATACACCACAACCTGCCAAGACGACACCTACTCTTGCCATATGCATATCCTCACTTTCTGTGATTTTAACTAAATCGCTTATATCATACTGGAAACCCTCTTGCAATCACCCGAATTGAAGAACGAGAATTGGGAGTTTCAAAGTTTTTCAAAATTTTTCTTGACAGACAAACCATACTTCCTGTAGTAGGTCAGTTAATGATAATGATTATCAATTTCAATATAAGGGGCAATCCAATGACTGCAAAGGAGATTTTTGACAATTATCTGATTAAGAAGAATTTGCGGGAGACGCCGCAGCGCGGAATGATTCTGGATGCTTTCCTGAAGCGAGAGGAACATATCAACGCCGAACAGCTCTATGATATTGTCAAAAAGCGTGATCCGTCTATTGGACAGGCCACCGTTTACCGGGTTCTAAGACTTATCGTGGAGGCAGGGCTGGCCCGTGAAGTGGATTTTGGCGATGGCGTGATGCGCTATGAACATTGTTTCAATCATCCGCATCATGATCATCTGGTCTGCAAGGGCTGCGGCAAAACGGTCGAGGTGGTGGATTCGGTTATTGAAGAATTGCAAAAGCGAGTGGCGGAAAGCTTCGGCTTTGAGCTGACGGATCATGAGATGTATCTTTACGGGAATTGCGCGGATTGCAG